>NZ_FNDI01000025.1:13022-86902 GCF_900100565.1 Paraburkholderia steynii
CCGCCCCGCACAGGGGCGACGCATGAAGCACGATAACAAAACGCGGATGCCAGCAAAACCACAAGCAAACCAACCAGCCGTCGCAGACAAACCAGGTTCCACCCCGACCGCTCACCGCCAGGGCGCCATCGCCTGAAACACGCCGTCGCGCCTGACCAGCGCATGAAACAGCGCGGCCGCGAAATGCACGAGGATCAACGCAAAGAAGCACAACGCCAGGAACCGGTGCGCATTCCATAGCAGCGTGTGCAGTTCGTTGCTGTGCGGCAGTATCCACGGCAACTGGATGCCGGCCACAATCACGGGATACGCCGCTGCCGACAACATCCCCCAACCAATCAGCGGCAACGCGATCATCAACGCATAAAAAGCGAGGTGCGACAGATGAGCGGCGAGTTTCATCGGCTCGGGCATGTCCGGCGGAAGTCGCGGCGCGCCGCGCGTGAGTCGCACCACCAGACGGATCAGCGCGAGTATCAGGATCACGATGCCGAGCGGCTTGTGAATCGACACCAGCGTCAGATAGTCAGGCCGAACCGTCGACACCATGCCGACGCCGATGAACAGCATCGCCAGAATGCAGATCGCCATGATCCAGTGCAGCGCGCGCTGCAACGGTGTAAAGCGCTGGAGAGTCGGTGTCATGGCTTCGCTCCTTCGGCAGGCGTGTGCGGATAGTACTTGTCTTCGGCAGTCCGGCGATTGAACGAAACGGAATAGGCAGCCGAGCGCGCAGCGGGGAACGGATCGTCGGAAACATGCATGCCCGCCGGCAGGACGGTTGGATCGAAATTGAGGTCGCGGCAGGGGCCGTCGGGCTCGGGCTCGATCGCGCTGACCACCAGCGTGCCCGCTTCCACCTTGCGGCGGTCGTCCGGCCAGGCCTTGCTCGGGTCGGCCGTCGGGTCGCCCGGATTGGCGACGGTGACGATCATCGTCCAGCGTTGCGGCGCGCTCTGCACGCGTTGCGTGATGTCGGTTTCGAGGAAGTTCGCGGGACGCTGCTTGAGGACGTCGGGCGACACGGCCTCCGGCTTCGCCGCCGGCACGAATGACCAGCGCACGACCTGGTCCTGCCCCTGCGCATTCGTGAACACGAAGCTGTTGAGACTGTTGTACTGATCCTGCGCGAACGATCCCGTCCACGGTGCCGTCGTCGCCCACGCACCGAACGCGGCGAACTCGGGGTGCGCGGCGATGAACTGTTTCATCGCATCGGGATCGTCCTTTTTCGCCGATGCTTCGAGCAACGCATAGAACGCTTGCGGTGTCGCGACGGGGAAGAAGGGTGCGTCGATCATCGCGGAGCGCCATTCGGTTCCATCCGGCGCGACCACTCGCAGGCTCAGGCCGCGAATCCGCACGGTCGGGTCCGGCGCGTTCGGATCAGGCGTGGCGAGATTGAAGCGTCCCGTCACGCGCGACGAACCCTGCGCGAACATCGGCGCCTTCGACAACGCAGCCGCTGCTCCATTCGATTCGAATGTGCCCGTGAAGCAGATGCCCTTCGCGTGATTACGCCGGAAACCCAACGCAGGGCCGCCCGGCGGCGCCAGCGCGTTGACGATTTTCGGAGGTGTCAGCCGGCCAGGCGTGAGCCAGCCTGCCGTATACGCAAACGCAATCGCAACGACGCCGACGATGACCGCAATCAAGGCCAGTGAGCGCGCAGCGGATGCTTGTGAACCGGGTCTGTCAGCCATGGAAGCCTCGCTCGAGAGTTCTGCTGGCGACAATCTAGCAGCATCATAAAATTCGTGCAGAAGGGAGCGGAGCGGGCAAATCTGCGATAGGTGTCCACGAGGCAACACCGTGTATCTGTCCGCATGTCTACTGTCCCCATTCGAATCCGTCTAGCATGACGGCATGCTCAAACGAGCGCAGCGTGCTGCGTGACCATCATGGATACCATCAAGATCCTGCTTCAAACGACCATTCCTGCCGTCGCCGACGACTGGTCGATCGCCCGGTTCGGCCGCCTTGCCGAACTGCTGCGCAATCATCGCGATGCCGAGGGGCGCGCCGTATTCGACGTCGTCGCGAGAGACCGCGAGCAACCCGGAGAGCCGGACCCGGTGCTTTCGCGTCTGGATGAAACCGCGTTCGACGAGCTGTGGCTATTTGCCGTCGATAACGGCGATGGCCTGACACCCGAAGACTGCGAAGGCATCACGCGATTCCGGCAGGCGGGCCGTGGTCTGATGGTGACGAGAGATCACATGGATGTGGGCTGTTCGCTGTGCAGCCTGGGCGCAGTGGGCAAGGCACATCACTTTCATACCCGCAATGTCGATCCCGACGAGTCGCGATGCGTATGCGACGATCCGTTTTCCACGCATATTTCATGGCCCAATTTTCACTCGGGCGCGAATGGAGACTTTCAGCAAGTTGCGATCGTCGGGCCGACGCATCCCGTACTGACGAATGCCGACTCTCCAACGGGCGCGATTCGCTACCTGCCGGCTCACCCGCACGAAGGCGCCGTCGATGCGCCCGACGATGCATCAGCCCGCGTGATCGCGCGAGGCAACAGCAAGATCACAGGCAAGAGCTTCAATCTTGCCGTCGCCTTTGAACCGTCCAGCGACGGAGGGCCCGCTGTCGCGCAAAGCACGTTTCATCATTTTGCCGACTACAACTGGGACGCGCGGCTCGGTTGTCCGAGCTTCGTGGACGAGCCGCCAGGCAACGGGATGCAGACGGAGCAACAGGCGCTGCAGGACGCGCATCGATATGCGATCAATCTCGCGCTGTGGCTGGCAGGGAAAACGCCGCATTGATAGACCTCCGGGTGCCCGTCATTCTCTTTTTGTCTTCGGTTGTTCGGGCTTCTGCTGCGGGTCTTTTCCGCGTTGCGTTGGTGCCCTTGTGCAGGCGTCTGGGGGCGTTGCGTACGGCACGTCGTTGCAGCAACACGCGTAGACGGGAAAACCGTATGCGTTCGTGCGGATGATGGTGGTCGGCCCGTGTAGCGGGCATACCGCGTTCATGGTGCCTCCTAGAATTCATCGGTCGATTGTCTATCCTACTGCTGTTCGACGCGATGTTCACGTGGCGATTCGGCTTGTCCGCTCGAACCCTTAACGCCTGGAGCGTTCGCCAGGGGAAAAACCATCATCGGCAGAAGCAAGCCTTGCGAACGGCTCGTCGATCGCGGTCCCGGACGTGGGAAGATTCAACGCAAACCTTTAACGACGGGATAACGCTCACTCACGCAGCTTGCCCGGCCGCGTTCGCACGCCGCCGCCGCGTCCCCGTTGTCTTCGACACTTCCTCGACGGGCGCGGCATCGCTCGCCCGCTGCGCCTGATAGGACTCGCCCCATTCCCTGAGACTGATCAGCACCGGCGCAAGCGTCTCGCCGAACGGCGTCAATTCGTATTCGACCTTCGGCGGAACCTGAGGATAGACATGGCGCGCAACGATGCCGTCCGCTTCCAGCTCGCGCAGTTGCAGCGTCAACATGCGTTGCGTCGTGTTCGGCAGCAGCCGGGTGAGTTCCATGAAGCGCTTCTTTTCGTGCATCAGATGAAACAGGATCACCGGCTTCCACAAACCGCCGATTACCGAAAGCGTGACTTCGACGGCGCAGCCGCTCTTGCTGTCCAGGCGTTTGGGTCGCATGGCTTTTATACCTACATAATTGATAGTACCGGCGATAATTGTACCTTCTTGCGACAATCGACGTGCGACCTGACAATCACGACGTGGTCGCGCAACTTTCGCGACCTTGCGCGCCGGCCAACGTGCGCGACCGCCTTTTCGACGGCGATGCCGCATCGCGCATCGTCAGTCCGCCAATCGACTATCAGGAGTTGCTTCGATGAAAGCCATTACCTTGCGCCAGCCCGCCGGACTGGACAATCTCGTCCACGTGGAGCTTGCCGATCCCGGCGCGCCGGCGCCTGGCGAAATCCGCGTGCGCATTCACGCAAGTTCGCTCAACTTCCATGACCTGGGTGTCGTCACGGGGCGCATGCGCACGGATGACGGCCGCATTCCGATGTCCGATGGCGCGGGTGTCGTCGAAGCGATCGGCGAGGGCGTGACGGAATTCGCGGTCGGCGACGCCGTCGTATCGACGTTCTTTCCTTCTTGGCTCGACGGCGGCCCGACGCTGGCCGATTTCTCGACAACGCCGGGCGATGGCGTCGACGGCTACGCTCGCGAAAGCGTCGTGCGTCCCGCGCAATGGTTCACGCACGCGCCGCGCGGCTACAGCCACGCGGAGGCAGCGACGTTGACCACCGCCGGCCTGACCGCGTGGCGCGCGCTAGTCGTCGATTACGCGCTGAAAGCGGGCGACACGGTGCTCGTTCAGGGCACGGGCGGCGTCTCGATCTTCGCGCTGCAGTTCGCGAAGCAGATGGGCGCGACGGTGATCGCGACGTCGTCGTCCGACGAGAAACTGGCGAAGGCAAGCGCGCTCGGCGCCGATCACCTGATCAACTACAAGCGCGACACCGACTGGGCCGCGAAGGTACTCGAAATCACGGACGGCCGCGGTGTCGACAACGTGGTCGAAGTGGGCGGTCCGGACACGCTGGGGCAGTCGATCCAGGCTTGCCGGATCGGTGGTCATATCGCGTTGATCGGTGTATTGACGGGACTGGCCGGGCAGGTGCCGACGGCTGAACTGATGCGTCGTCAGCAGAAGCTGCAGGGGCTGATTGTCGGCAGCCGGAGGCATCAGATCGACATGATCCGTGCGATCGATGCAAACGGAATCAAGCCGGTGATCGACAGCACGTTCGCGCTCGGCGAGATCGCCGACGCGTTCCGCCATCAGGCGGCGGGCAAGCATTTCGGCAAGGTTTGCCTGGCGGTTTGACGCGGGCGGCGGTAGCGGTCGGGCGCCGTGGGCGATCTTCTCCTTTCAGGTGAAGATCGCGACAGGTCAATAGTAAAGCCAGCGTCCGTATTCCGGCGACCAGTACCAGCGGCCAGCATACGGCGTCGGCTGGTATTCGCCGCCCCAGGCAGCGGATGGCGCGTAGTAGGCGTACGGACGGGCGGCCACGCTGGTTGGCCGCTGCACGTAGCCATAGGCTTGCGGCGGAGGCTGCATCGCTACGGGCGGCGGCGCGTACTGAGTTCGCGGTCGCGCGTACTGCGGCTCGGTCGTGTAGACCTGGGCTGTACGTGGCATGACCGCGTCGTCGCCATCGTCATCAGCGAATTCTTCGGGCGGCATTGCACTCTGTTGTTGCGCGCGTCCCGTAGACCGCACGATGCCGGCATTTCTCGGCGGAGCGCTTGAGCGTTGCACCGGTTGCGGGTTCTGCAGCGAGTCGGTATCCGTCCAGGCGTCGGCTGTCGCGACTGGAGAGCGACGAGCAACCGGCTTTGGTGGCGCGATGCGAGTGCTGCTGGATGCGGGAGCTTGCGTGCCTGGCTGTTCCCCAAGTGGCTTCGACGTGACGGGCACCTCTTGCACGGTCTCGATATCGCTTGTCTCGCTGTAGACGTGTTTGATGTCGAGGATGGGTTTGCGAGCAGGCTCAACCGTCGGTTTCTGCGCCCGCGCTTCGGTTGCGGGCGGCGTCGTGGCGGCAGTACTCTTTGCAGCGGCCTCGCGCGCGAGTTCCTCTTTCGCTGCCTTGTAGCCGCGATCGTAGGCCGCCTTCACTTCCCGGTCCTGGGCCTCGGCGTCGTCGGCCGCGTTGTACGCGTGGGATGATGCCGAAAACAGGAAACCTGTGGCGAGAAACGCGCCGGTCAACGTCTGCCTCAAGCGTGCGTCCATGAGGCCTCCCTTTATGGTTATTGATAGGGAATCATCGTACAACGTCTCCAGCGACAAAAAAACGCCAGCGATGCCATTGCGTGCGCTTCCCAACTGAACCTTCAACCGCATGCATTTGCAACGGAAACATCACGCGGCGATATGCGTGCGTTGCGCGCGGTCTCATGCCTCGTGGGATGAGCATCACACGTAGCGTCAGCGCCGCTATGGAGGCAGACGCTATGGCTTGCTCCAGACCAGCCTCCAGCACATGAGAAAGGTACCCTTGGCGTCCCTTGAAACCGCTCCTTCGGCCGTACACGCGGCGCCGGGAAGCGCGGGGCCGAATTGGGCGACCTCTCTATCGGCGTCGGCGAGTGCATCGGCGGGCACCCGTCCCCAGATGGACAGGCTGGCCAGTACGCCGGCACAGCCGACCAGGATAATCAGCGAACGTTTCAATCGGGCGGGGCGGCTGGCAATAAGGTCGATTCGCATCGGGAGGCTCTCTCAGGCGGGGCTTATGAGCGCTCTTATCGGCATCGGCTGTCAAAAGAATAGATCCCGCTTCAATTATTTTTTTCGGGCCAGATTGTTGGCGTTTTTGAAGCGGGTAGTTGAGGGTTTCAGTTGCCAGCAACGGGTTCCCGTCGAGCGTTCCGGCGCAGCATATCGGCGGGCACGCCGAACGTTCGGACAAACGCGCGGCGCATGCGCTCCCGATCCGCAAAACCCGTTTCCTGCGCCACGACGTTGATCGTGTGCCGGCCCTGTTCGATCATGAATCGGGCGGCTTCCAGCCGTAGCTGCTCCACGGCCTTGGCGGGCGACTGACCGGTCTCGGCCACGAACGCGCGGCTGAACTGGCGAGGGCTGAGGTTCGCCACAGCCGCAAGCTCCTCGACGGTCAGCGGATTGCGCAGGTTCCGGCGGATGTGCGCCAGCACCAGTTCGATCCGATCGGACTTTGGCGTCATGTCGAGAAGCGCGGAATGTTGCAACTGCCCACCCAGCCGACGCTGATTCATGACCAGAAGCCTCGCGACCATTTTCGCGGTCTCGGGACCGAGATCGTTATCGATCAACGCCAGAACGAGATCGATACCGGCCGTCATGCCGGCCGAGGACCAGATGGGACCGTCATTGACGAAAATCCGGTCTTCTTCCGTGATGACTTCCGGGAAGCGGGCCCTGAATTCAGACGCGTGGGCCCAATGCATGGTCGCGCGCCGGCCATTCAACAGTCCGGCCTCGGCGAGTACGAATGCGCCGCTGCAGATCGAGGCAATCCGTCTCGATGCTTTGGCTGCCTCCTGAACGAACGCGATCACTGCGGCGTCGGACGATGGCATTTTCATTTCGGTGATCGAACCCACGATGACCGTATCGAAAGCCGGATCGCCGAAGGGTTCGGTTTCGAGTGTCATGCCGCCCGAAGAACGGACGGGACCGCCACGGGCAGACAGCACATGGACGTCGTAGCACGGACCCGCCGGCGGCAGGTTCGCGATCTCGAACGCTGTTAGCGCCGCAAGACTCATCATCTGAAATCGTTGCGGCACGATAAAGCCAATCCGATGCATATCTATTCCTGAGGTCCGGCGCGCTCGCCTGACCGCGCATTAGCGACATTCCACGGCCGCACTCGCGGACTCTTTCTCGATGCAGCGAGCCTCGCACGTCCGTGCGACGCGCGTCATGAATGGTGGCAACAACGACATAGATCGTAAAGGGCGGAGGCGATAAGGTACAAGCACTTCATCATCTGTCTCGCACCAGCGAAAGGAACACCATCATGTCGAAGATCATCCGGGCCGCAGCCGTTCAGATCGCGCCCGTTCTCTACAGCCGGGAAGGCACCGTCGATAAGGTCGTCAAGAAAATTCTGGAACTCGGCAAGCAGGGCGTCCAGTTTGCAACCTTCCCTGAAACTGTCGTTCCGTACTATCCGTACTTCTCGTTCGTCGAATCTCCGTTTGCGATGGGAGCCGAACATTACAAGCTTCTCGATCAGGCAGTGGTCGTGCCGTCCGAGACGACGCGTGCAATTGGCGAAGCGGCGCGTCAGGCAAAAATGGTGGTGTCGATCGGCGTCAATGAACGCGACGGCGGCACGCTCTACAACACGCAACTGCTGTTCGATGCCGACGGCACCCTCGTGCAACGCCGCCGCAAGCTCTCGCCGACCTATCACGAGCGTATGGTCTGGGGAATGGGCGACGGTTCAGGTCTGCGCGCGATCGATACCGCCGTGGGCCGCGTCGGTCAGCTCGCCTGCTGGGAGCACTACAACCCGCTTGCGCGCTATGCGCTGATGGCCGATGGCGAGGAAATCCATTCGGCGATGTATCCGGGTTCGTTTGCTGGAGATCTGTTCTCCGAGCAGATCTCCATCAACATCCGCCAGCATGCGCTGGAGGCGGGCGCCTTCGTTGTCAACGCGACAGCGTGGCTGACTCCCGAACAACAGCAGCAGATTCTGAAAGATACGAATACCACCCAGGTCGGCCCGATCTCGAGCGGCTGTTTCACTGCAATCGTTTCGCCCGACGGTGAATACATGGGCGGTGCGCCGCTGCGCGAAGGAGAGGGCGAGATCATCGCAGACCTCGATTTCTGGCAGATCGACAAGCGCAAACGCATGATGGATTCGCGTGGCCATTACAGCCGACCGGACGTGCTCGGGCTGGTGATCGACCGTACGCCGAAGACTCACGTCATCGAGCGCTCGCTGCGCGCGCCTGGCGAAGAGCCTGTCAGGGATCTCGAAGTACTCGCCTGAGCCAAGGCTCGTGAGGTCATGCGCGCATGAGGCGCGCAATTCGACCACTCGAATTTGCACCGTTATCAAGGAGTAGCAGAAATGAACTTCAACGATGTCATGCTGGAGCGCAACGCCAGATTCGCCGAGACCGAGTTCGCGCCTGAACTGAAGATGCTTCCGTCGACGGGGACGGTTGTCGTCGGTTGCGTCGATCCGCGTGTCGATCCCGTGAACGTGCTGGGGTTGAAGCAAGGCGAAGCGGCCGTGATCCGGAACGTCGGCGGGCGCGTCAACAAATCGTTGCTCGAAACGCTGGCGGTGTTGAGCGTCGTCGCGGCATCGGCGGGACGCCCGGATGGTGCGCGCAATCTCGTGCTGCTCCAGCACACCGATTGCGGGATCATCGGCTGTCACCGGCATGCGCCCGCATTGCTCGCCAAGCATCTCGATGTCGAGACGGACGCGCTCGATGATCTCTCGATCACCGAGCCCTACAAGGCGGTCGCGCTCGATGTCGCGGCGCTCAAGGCAAACAAGGCGCTGCCCGATGGTTTGGTGGTGTCAGGTCTTGTCTACGACGTTAAAACCGGCAAGATCGAAACCGTCGTCCCGCCGGCACCTTTGCGGGCGCCCGCCGCTTGACGGCGGCGTATCGGTCATCGTACACGGCAGGTGCGGTCAATCCGGTTTCGAAGTCGCGCGATCGTCTGGCAGCAACGCTTGCGCGACGCCTTCCGAAAATCGCATTGACCGGCCGTCGATCAACAGTCGTTCCGCATCCGCTGGATCGCGCGCTATGTCAGGCAATCCATGCGCGACGAGCGCGCGAGCGCAGCCGATCCAGTCGCCGTGTTCAACCCCGGCAGGTTCATTGATCGAAGCCCACGACAACGTGCCCAGCACGTCAGCACCGAAGCCATGTGTCTCTCGCCAACTTGCTCCATGCGCAAGCAGGAACGCGGTCAATTCGGCATCGCCCCGAAGCACGGCATGGTTCAGCGCCGTCGCGTCCCAATCGCCGCCGCGCGCAGCAATCAGCCAGCCGAGTTCGACCATGACCTTGATCGCGTCGCCCGATCCCCACGCGGCTGTATCCGGCAATAGCCGCAACTGATCCGCCGGCAGCGAACGAGGAAGATCAGGACGCCGTGCCTGAATGCGACGCGCTTCACTGGCATCGGCGCGCGCACAGGCCGCTACGAACTCGTCCTCGGCGGTGATTGAGTCGTTTGCCCCGGCGGCGTGCAACAGGTCCGCGACCTCGCGCAGGCCTGTTTGCATCGCCAGTCGCCAGGCGCTGACGCCACCGGGCGTGCGCGCCTGCGGATCGGCACCGGCGGCGAGGAGGGCGGCGATATGACGAGCCGATCGTCGCACGGCGATGGCGCGCAGCAGCGGCGGTCCCCACGTCGTCGTCGGACCTGCTGCAACGGGTTCATTCGGATCGCCGCCATGTGCCAGCAGCAGTTCCAGTGCAACAGGGTTCGGCATGTCGAGCGCCCGACGCAGCGCATTCGTTCCGCCGACGCGCGCGCCATGCTGCAGCAGCAAGCGTGTGCAAGCAGGCTCTTCCAGCGAGTGATAAAGCGATTCGCCGTCGTTGGGATTCGCGCCTGCCGTGAGCAGCATCTCCGTCAGAACGGTATCGCGGTTGACGCCCGCTGCGCCGTAGAGCGCGGACAGTGGTTCCGACTCGTGGGGCGACGCCAGTGAAGCGGGCGGGTACCGGTTGCCGATACGCTGATTGGGATTGGCGCCCGCCTGAAGCAGAAACCGCGCGCACTCGCGTAGCCGTTCAGCGAACTGCGGCAGTTGTCCCAGGCGCGAATGCGTGACGGCGACGAGCGGCGGAAGATTCAGCGGTCCGTCCGGCCGATTGATCCAGTCCGGATCGGCTGAGACTGCGCGGGTTATCACGTCGAGCTGTCCCGCAGCGCACGCCACCGACACATCCGCTGAAGGCAAGCCGGGATGGTCGCGCAACAACTGCGCCGCGACGCGCGGCCTCGCGGCGTCGTATCCGCCGACGACGTCACCGCCGTAAGCAAGGCCAAGCCAGTGGCGAATCAAATCCTGCTGCTCGCGCTGCACGGCACGCGTTTCGACATACAGGCGAAGCTCTGCCCATGAAGCGAAGCCGTACTCGCGCGCGATGCACGACTGCGCGTCGTGCAGACGCAATCCGAGTGCGATGACGTCGTCAGGCGTTCGATGCGCGGCAGCAGGAAGGTTGTCGATGAAGCGCGAAGTAGCCGTTGCATCGCCATCGCGATAGAGGCGGAGCAGTTCTTTCGCCTGCTTCTTCAGATGGTCGAGATTGGCCCTGGAAGGCAGCGTATTCATTGCGGATCCTCGTGCATTGGAGGCTGTCGGTCCGCAACACCGCCTGCACAAAGGATGGTGAGATAACGCATTGGCTATCGCAGGTGAGTTCAACTCTTTCCGCGGACCCGGAAGCGGCCTGTACCGCTGACGAGATGCTAGGAGAAGACGGGCGGCGCCGTCAACTCCCACGCACATGCACGGATCTATTCCTGCGGAGGCAGCAGCGCCAGAAGCAGACGCCGCAACTCCAGCGATTCCCGCTGTGTCAGCCTCGCCGTGAGAATGCGCTCGACTTCCTCGACACGCGGACGCAAGGTCGCAAGCTGCTTCTTGCCGTCCGCGGTGAGAAACAGCACATAACTGCGCTTGTCGACGGGATCGTCGGACCGTTCGATCAGGCCATTGCGCACCATGCGCGCGACGAGATCGGCGATCGTCGAACGGTCCACGTCGAGTTCATCGCCGAGTTGCCGTTGGTTGACGCCGGGTGTTTTATGCAAGATCTCGAGCGCCGCATACTGGACGCTCGTGACCTCGGCGGAGACTTCGCTGAGCCATACCGCTACGTGGCGCTGCTGGGCGCGGCGCACGAGACTGCCCGTAAATTTCGAGAGCGCTTCGGGGTTGTCGTGTCTGGTCGGCAATTTCGCAGTTTCGGAACGGGTTAGCGCATGCGGAATATCGGCTGGAAGAAGGCCTTCAGTTCCGTGTATGCATCGAGTGGAAGAACATGCGCGACGTATTGATCCGGACGGACCACGACGAGCGCGCCCCGTTCGCGATCGATGCCGCGCGCGTCGAAGATATCAGTCGCTGCGTCGCTCGTAAATGTTTTCTCGTAGTCGATGAGGCCGTAGCGTCCCTTGCGCGGCAGCAACAGCGCGGGCAGGTCGTCGAGACGCACTTCGCGATGCGGCTGCTGCAGCACCGCGCGCAGATCGAACACGCTATCCACATCGGCATCCTCTGGCGTGGTGAGCCGCAACACGGAATCGGGCGATGTAGCGAGATGCTCGCACAGTGCATCGAGCGCAGTCCGTTTCGCGTCCGCGAACGCGTACAGGCGCCAGCGGCCGTCCGCGGATGCCGCGTGTCCGAGATGGACAGGCTTTGCATCGGCGACACGAACGACGGGCGATGAATGAAAACGCGTGCCGATCACGAAACCGCTGGCGAGCGCCTGATGCGTCGCTTCGCCTGTCAGCACACCCGGCCGGTAATGCGTTGCGACGCCCGCCGTATATCGGCCCGCGCGAACGAAATAGGCTTGCAGTTCAGCCGGATCGACGCCGCCAGCCTCGGGCCGGTTGGGATCTTTCGGCGGCGCGGCCATCATCGCCGACCATTCCTTGTCGAAGTCGATCAACTCCTGCGCGATGGGCTGACGTTCGTCGGAATACGTGCGCAACAGATCGGCGTCGCTGCGTCCTTGCAGCACCGCGCCGAGCTTCCAGCCGAGATTGAAGCCGTCCTGCATCGACACGTTCATGCCCTGGCCGGCCTTCGCGCTATGCGTATGACAGGCGTCACCCGCGATGAACACGCGCGGGGCGCGAGACGTGCCGTCGGCGGCGAGGGCGTCGTCGAAGCGGTCGGTCAGGCGCTGTCCCACTTCATACACGGAGAACCACGCGACTTCCTTCGCATCGAGGGTATAAGGATGCAGGATATGCCGAGCCGTCTCGATGATGTGATCGACGGTGGTCTGTTTGAGGCTGTCGCGATTCTCGGGCGTGACCTCGCCCAGATCGACGTAGAAGCGCACCAGGTATCCGCCTTCGCGCGGAATGATGAGCAGATTGCCCTTGCTCGCAGACTGAATGGCGGCTTTCAGGCGGATGTCCGGGAAGTCCGTGACGGCGAGCGCGTCCATCACGCCCCACGCATGGTTGGCGGCATCGCCGCGCAGCGTTTGTCCGATGGCCGTACGCACGCGGCTGCGGGAGCCGTCGCAACCCACGACGTAGCGCGCACGTACAGTGATTTCCTCATCCAGTCTCGCTTCATCCGTGCGGCGCAAGGTCACGCGCACGGGGTAGTCGCCGGTATCGTCGCGCTGCACGTCGACCAGTTCCAGATCGTAGTCCGGTTCGAGCCGCTGCGCGGAGCGACGCATCACATCGAGCAGATAGTCCTGCACGCGCGCCTGATTGACGATCACATGCGGAAACTCCGACATACCTGTTTCGGTATCCTGAACACGGCCGGTACGCTTGATGGCGCCACGATCCTTTGCATCCGGGCGCCAGAAAACGGTTTCGTTGACCCAATACGCTTCCCGCTGCAAGCGGTCGCTGAGGCCGAACGCATTGAACATCTCGACAGTGCGGC
Source organism: Paraburkholderia steynii (assembly GCF_900100565.1). NCBI lineage: Bacteria > Pseudomonadati > Pseudomonadota > Betaproteobacteria > Burkholderiales > Burkholderiaceae > Paraburkholderia > Paraburkholderia steynii. The sequence goes on from NZ_FNDI01000025.1 coordinate 26,168, forward strand.
ACGCGACACCGTCCGCCTGTCCCATCTGCAACGGTCCTGAGCGCCGCTCGACAATGCGCGTGCGGATGGTCGGGAACTGCGAGAGTTGTGCTGCCAGCACGAGTCCCGCAGGACCGCTTCCGACGATCAGCACATCGACCGTGTCGGGCATCTCGACGTGAGGCGCGTTGTCGGCAGCCGGCTCGATGGTCGGATCGCCGACGCGGAAACCGTTGAGATGAAATTGCATGGTGTCTTCCTCCAGGGTGTGCGTGTCATCGTGATGCCGAATATACTCCGTACACCAACCAGTTCAAAGCACTTCGTGCGGCAGTGGATGTTTACCCTGGACTGAGGATTTCGAAAGCGTGGCCCTGGCCGCGTCCGAAAAAGCTGCCTATATCAGGCACGCGGACGCCGCAGCGAGGTATCTGGCGCCATATCGGGTAAAACCCTAAGTCCTATTCCGCGCGACCGCCGACTCTGCTATAAATTGCGCTCCGTAGCTGATGACGTTTTAGCACGGCGATTTCTTGCAAGATTGGCAAGGTTCAGCGGGACCGTTTGAAAGGAATGGCATGGCGCGCGTAGTTGTGGTGGGCAGCATCAACATGGATATGGTGGTCGTCACCGACACGTTTCCCCGTCTGGGCGAGACACTGTTCGGCACGGGCTTTTCGACGAGCCCTGGCGGCAAAGGCGCGAATCAGGCCGTCGCGGCGGCTCGACTTGGCGCGCAGGTGACGATGGTTGGCCGGGTAGGCGCCGACGCCTTCGGTGAAGACATGAAGGCGACGCTCGTGCGTGAAGGCGTGGACGTGCGTTACGTCACGACGGCGCGCCAGGCGACGGGTATCGCATCGATCACGCTGACGGGTGGCGACAACGCGATCGTCGTCGTGCCGGGTGCCAACTCTGAACTGTCGCCCGACGATATCGACCGCGCCGCCGATGCATTCGAGCAAGCCGATGTCGTGCTGGCCCAACTCGAGGTGCCGTACGCGACCGTCCTGCATGCAGCGCGCCGCGCCCGCGCGCTCAACAAGCCGTTCTTTCTGAACCCGGCTCCCGCCGTCGCGCTAAGCGACGAACTGCTGGATCTCGTCACGCTGCTTACGCCCAACCAGCATGAACTCGCGACTGCCTTGCAAACGAGTGAAGCGCAGTGGGCCGACGAACTCGCGCGACGTCCCGGCCAGATCGCGATGACGCGTGGCGAGGACGGCGTGTGCTACGCAGACATGGACGGCAAGCTCGTGTACCAATCCGGCTTCGCGGTCGATGCGGTCGATACGACGGGCGCCGGCGACACGTTCAACGGCGCACTCGCGGCCTTCTGGAGTCTCGGGATCGGCGAGGCGGTACGTCGCGCCAATGCTGCGGCAGCGCTGTCCGTCACGCGCGCAGGCGCGCAAGGCGGCATGCCGACGCTCGCCGAACTGGACACGTTTCTCGAAGCTCAATCATGAAAAAGCTTGGACATCTGAATCGCGATATCGCGCGCGTGCTGGCATCGATGGGCCATACCGACAGCCTCGTGATTGCCGACTGCGGTCTGCCGATTCCCGAAGGCGTGGAGTGCATCGACGTATCGCTTGCGCTCAACGTGCCGGGTTTCTTCGACGTGCTCGACAGTGTGCTCGCCGATTTCAAGGTCGAACGCGCGGTGTTTGCGAGCGAGAGCGCCGAACACAACGCGGCTGTCGTGGAGCGCATTGCACAGATGGCGTCCAGCAAGATTGAAGTCGAACAGGTGCCGCACGAGACGTTCAAGCAGCGCTCGCGCGAGGCCAAAGCCATTATCCGCACGGGCGAGTGCAGTCCTTACGCGAATGTGATCTTGCATTCCGGCGTCATCTTCTGAGAGGCACACCATGGAAGTGTTGATGCAGGGCATCGGCAAGGCCTTCGGACCGGTACGCGTGCTCGAGGACGTCGATTTTCACATCAGCGCGGGCGAGATCCACGCGCTGATGGGTGAAAACGGCGCCGGCAAATCGACGCTAATGAAGATTCTGTGCGGGGTCTATCAGGCCGACGCTGGCAAGATCCTGATCGATGGCCGCGCCGCGCAGATTCGCAACACGGTCGAGGCCGAACATGCCGGCATCGCGATCATCCACCAGGAACTGAACCTCATCCCGCAACTGACGGTGATGGAGAACCTCTTTCTGGGCCGCGAACCCAGCCGGTTCGGGATCGTCGACAACGCGAAGATGCGTCGCGAGGCACGCAAGTGGCTCGACATGGTTGGCGCGCGCGACATCGATCCGCAGACGGAAGCGGGGCAACTGTCGATCGGCCGCCAGCAACTCGTCGAAATCGCAAAGGCGCTTTCACTGGATGCGCGCGTCGTCGTGATGGATGAGCCGACGGCCGCGCTCACCAATCGCGAGATCGACACGCTGTTCGAGATCATGCTGTCGCTGAAGGCTCGCGGCGTCGCGATCGTCTATGTCTCGCACCGGATGGAAGAGATCTTCCGCATCTGCGACAAGATCAGCGTCCTGCGCGATGGTCACTTCGTCGGCGAACGCGCGATCAGGGACACGAATTTCGATGAGATCGTCAGGCTGATGGTGGGGCGCGAACTCGGCGAGCGTTTCCCGAAGCGGCAACACAAGCCCGGCGCGGTACGCTTGCAGGTCAAAGGTCTCGCGGATCACGGCAACATCTCCAACATTTCGTTCGACGTACGTGCGGGCGAAGTGCTCGGCATCGCCGGATTGATGGGGGCGGGGCGCAGCGAAATTCTCAGAACGCTGTTCGGCGCCAACCGCAAGACGGCGGGAACGGTCACGCTGGATGGCAAGCCGCTCGAAGTGCGCGATGCGTCCAGTGCCATCGCGGCGGGCATCGGCTTCGTCACGGAAGACCGTAAAGGGCAGGGGCTCGTGCTGGGTATGTCCGTGCGCGAGAACGCGACACTCGTCCATCTCGAGAGCTATGCAAGGCTTGGTTTCGTCGACAGCAAGGCCGAGCGCCAGGCGGTCGATGGTCTGATCGAGCAGTTGCGCGTGCGCACGCGGGATGCCGAACTGGACGTGAAGTCACTGTCGGGCGGCAATCAGCAGAAGGTGGTTTTCGCCAAGTGGCTTGCGCGACCGCCCAAGGTGCTGTTGCTCGACGAGCCGACGCGCGGCGTCGACGTGGGCGGCAAGGCCGAAATCTACACGATCATCAATCAGCTGGCGGAGCGCGGCGTCGCAATCGTCATGGTGTCGTCGGAGCTTCCCGAGGTCCTTGCGATGAGCGACCGCATCCTCGTCATGCATCAAGGTCGTCAGAGCGGCCTGTTCGATGCGGAAGGCGCAACGCAGGAACTCATCATGACGGCAGCGGCGGGCGGCAATGCGGCGCCTGTTTCGGTTGCTGCATAGACACCCCACAACCTGATTCATGACGGCAGCGCGATTGGCAGCGCGCCGTGCATCCCAATTGAACGGTCCTGTCGCTGGCGACAGGAAAACACGCGAGACACATCATGGCGCAACTGAGCATCACACCGACCAACCGCGCGACGCTGCAGAAGCTTGGGCCGTTTATCGCCCTGCTTGTCATTGCGGTGGGACTCTCTATCGTCAGTCACAATTTTCTGACCGTCGACAATCTGCTGAACGTGATGCGTCAGGCGTCGATCAATGCGCTGATCGCGTTCGGCATGACGTTGGTGATTCTGCTGGGCGGCATCGATCTCTCTGCGGGTTCTGTGCTGGCGCTGTCGTCCGTCATCATCGCGAGCCTTCTGACGTCGGGTATGCCGGCAGGTCTTGCGACGCTCGCCGGACTCGTTGCGGGCGGCCTGATGGGCCTCGTAAATGGGCTCGTGATCAGCAAAGGCAAAGTCGCGCCGTTTATCGCGACGCTTGGATCAATGACGGTACTTCGCGGACTGGCATTGGTCCTGTCGAACGGCAGCCCGCTCAGCAGCTTCAACAGTGATTTCTTCTCGCTGCTGGGCGGCGGCTACATCGCGCGCCTCGTGCCGATTCCCGTCGTGCTCATGCTCGTCATGTTCGCGATCTTCTGGGTGGTGCTGCGCAAGACCGTGTTCGGCCGCCACATCTATGCGACGGGCGGCAACGCTGAATCGGCAAAGCTCTCGGGCGTGAAGGTCGATCGCATTCAACTCTACGTGTACACGATCTCGGGCGTCATGGCCGCGCTCGCGGGCGTCGTGCTGACTTCCCGCCTGAACTCCGCACAGCCGACGGCGGGCACCGGCTATGAACTCGATGCCATCGCCGCCGTCGTGCTCGGTGGAACGAGTCTGACGGGCGGACGCGGCTGGATTTTCGGCACGCTCGTTGGCGCATTGCTGATCGGCGTTCTGAACAACGGTCTGAATCTGCTGGACGTTTCGTCCTTCTATCAGCAGGTCATCAAGGGCGGCGTGATCCTGCTCGCCGTGCTGATCGATCGCGGCAACAAGAAGGCGTGACGCAGATTGACGAGGGAAGGGCGTAGGCCCTTTCCCTATAGCTTTATCGATTACCGATTGCTGGACAGCAAAACCCAGTTTCACCACACAAGGAAGAAGAGGAAGACAATGCAGAAACCCGTTTCGCCGCGGTTCTCGAAGCTTTTCGCCGCGCTGTGCGCAAGCACGCTGATGGCCGGTCTGGTTGCGTGCTCGAAGGAAGGTCCGGCGACGTCGGCAGACGCCGGAGCCAGCGCGGCATCGGCACCCGCTGCAAACGCCGCGATCACGGTCGGTCTGTCGATTTCGACGCTGAACAATCCGTTTTTCGTCTCGCTGCGTAAAGGCGCGGAAGACGAAGCCGCAAAAGACGGCGTGACGCTGATCACCGTCGATGCGCAGAACGATCCCGCGAAGCAGCAGGCGAGCGTTGAAGACCTGATCGAAAAGAAAGTCAGCGTGATCCTGATCAACCCGACCGATTCGTCGGCCGTGGCGAACGTCGTCAAGGAAGCGACCAGCAAGGGCATCAAGGTCATCTCGCTCGACCGGAGCGTGAACGGCGCGGATGTCAGCTCGCACATCGCCTCGGACAATAAGGCCGGCGGCAAGATGGCGGCTGAGTTCCTCGCGGACAAGCTGGGCGGCAAGGGCAATATCGTCGAGCTTCAGGGCATTCCGGGCTCGTCGGCGGCGAATGAGCGTGGTGCCGGCTTCGACGACGAAGTGACGGCGAAGGGCGGCGTGAAGATCGCGACGAAACAGCCTGCCGACTTCGACCGTGCGAAGGGTCTTTCGGTGATGGAGAACATCATCCAGAGCAACAAGGACATCCAGGGCGTGTTCGCACAGAACGACGAAATGGCGTTGGGCGCAGTGAAGGCGTTGCAGGCTGCGGGTCTGAAGAACGTGGCGGTGGTCGGCTTCGACGCAACCAGCGACGCCATCACGGCAGTCAAGGGCGGCCAGATGTCGGCGACCGTGCAGCAGCAGCCGGAGCTGATTGGCCAATATGGTGTGCAGACGGCGAAAAAGCTGGTCGATGGCCAGTCGGTCGACAAGTTCATCCCGGTACCGCTGAACCTCTACAAGCAGTAAGTTCTCATCTGTCCCTTCCCGTAGTACCATCAGGCGCACAGGACTCACGTCGCTGTGCGCCTGCCTCTGCCTCCGATCGAGATTGGCCGGCGAATCCCCGACGAAGTTGTATCGTACGCACGCACCGCTCACCGAAGCGGTGCGCTCGCGCTTGACTCATTGACCTGCAGGAAGCCCGCGTGACTCAGTTCGAGCGTCTGACCATCGACGACATTGCCCGCCTCGCGAAGGTTTCCCGTACTACCGCCAGCATGGTGCTCAACGGCTATGCCGAGCGCTACCGGATATCCGCGGCGACCGTCGAACGAGTGTTGCAGGTCGCAAAGGACCATCACTTCACGCCGTCGCAGTCGGCGCGGGCGTTGCGCACCCGACGCAGCAATACGATCGGTCTGGTGATTCCCGACTTGACCAACTCTGCGCACGCGGCGCTCGCACAGGCGATGGAATGGCAGTGCCGCGAACGCTATCAATATCAGCTCGTTCTTGTCACCAGCGATGAAAACCCGACACGCGAGACGGAGGGGATTGCGCACCTCGTGTCTCATCAGGTCGATGGCCTGATCGTGGTGCCATGCACGGGGGATGCGAAGCGCTACGAGAAATGGATGAAGCGTCTGCCTCTCGTGTTTGCCGATCGTCGCGTCGAGTCGAGCAGCATTCCGTACGTCGTCACCGATGCGGTTGAAACGGTTGCGACACTGGTCGGCGAGAGCATTGCGCGAGGCGCGCGTGAGGTGGTGTATCTGGGCGGTCAACCAGAGTTGTCCGCAAGTCGCGATCGTCTGGCTGGATACCGGCAGGCGCTTCGTCAGCATGGTCTCGAAGAGCAACCGGACTGGGTGTTCGAGCGAGACTACCAGCGTGAATCGGGCTACGAGTTGATGAAGTCATGGTTCGCTGAACACCAGCGATATCCGCAAGCGCTGTTCGCAGGCTCGATTACGTTGCTCGAAGGCGTTCTGCAGTTTATGAACGATGCGCATCAACTGGCGCAGGCGCCAGGCCAACTGATGACGTTCGATGATCACAAGCTGCTCGACTGTTTGCCTTTCAAGATCGACGCGATCATCCAGGACAGCGCGCAACTGGCTGAGCACAGTCTGCGTTGCGTGTTTTCTCTGCTTGAGGGTGACGGCGCGCCGGACTCGCGGCTGGTGCCGGCACGGATTCGATATCGTAGGTCGGGTGGATGAGTTGTTGCCGCGCGTGGCTTGTTAGTGCGCCATCCATGCTATCAGGCCCTATTTTTTAAAATTCGATTTTACGTTGATAATTTATCTTATGTAAAATCACAAACGCAGCCTGTAGACGGCCAATTCCCCGCTTTCAGTTCACACGTCCTTCAGCCGCCATTGAGGCCCGAGGCGCATTCCACGACCCGTCGAAGCATTTCTGCAGCCAGTCGTTCGCCCAGTCGGTCGCATACTGGATAGCATCCTGGCGAAGATCGAAACCCGCCAGATCACCGCTCACATGGATGAACGATTCTCCGTCCGGCAGCGGCCCACTGATCATCGCGTGAGCCATGTATTCGCCATCGGCGCGACGCGGCGTAGGGTCTATTCGGAACACTGCAGGATCGAAATGCATACGACGCTCCCATCGCGCGTTGCGCGAATATAAAGTTCTCTTTCAGTGAAGTTGTACCGTGCGTGTCGTGGATGCAGCCGAACCAAATACGCTAAGCCTCGATCGTCAATCGAAGCACACCACGATCGCTATCACAGGCGATCACTTCCGGGACGCGCGATGAAACCATCGAACACTGCGGACCATCGGATTCTCACACCTCGGCATCCCAGATGGTTCGACCCGACGGACACGCATCAATGAGATGTTCGGCATAAGCCGTCGACGCCCTTCTCGCATCGCCGATGTTTTCAAAGCCGCGTTCAACCTTGAGTTGAAAAACACGGCTGCGCCCTTCCACTTCCTTCTGCCCTGGTTCGTTGATCCGGACAGCGGCATCGAAGCCCTGATCGTAGCTGTGACCCGTTCCCGACATGGTGCGTTGACGCGGATAAACGAGCAGACGAACTTCAAGTCCCCTGTATAGATATGCAGCGGCTTCCATGAGACACCTCTGTTGCCGCGATGTGCGGCGAAGATTATGCAGGTGGGACGAGCGCGGACCAGACGGCCGCATCACGATCGACGCACACGCGACTGTCGGGCGACAGCGTTGCGGTGCATTCAGGCGGGCGATATAACCGAAATGAGAACCGAAATGAGCGCGAGGTGCGAGGACTCAGTCCATCGTACGCGCATTAGTGCATTTGTACAGTGAAACTTTGCTTTCCGAACCGCTTGAAGCGGGCGTTTCCGGTAGCGGCCGATGCCCGCCGGAATGCGCAGCGCAAGGACCACGCGTGGAGTACCATGGCGCGGCAACCCATCAATCCGTCAGCTCATCGGACGCCACCCACGCGGGTCTTTCACTCATCAGGCTCAGATGAACAACTTCACCGGCAAGGCGCTGGCGGGCTTCCTGAACGAACCTGAATTGCTCGATAACTGGTTGGACCAGCATCTTCCCGTTTCGTTGAGGCGAGGCCTCACGACAGAAGCCGAGATGCGCAGTCAGTTCGCTGGGTTCATGGAAGTTTTTCTCGACACGCTAAGGTCGAGCGACACGCTTGACGCAAACCGTCCCGAGTGGGAGCCCGTGCGTGTGCGCCTGTGCGAGATATCGGAGCAGCGCACGAGGCAAGGCTTCACGCCCGTCGAAACCGCGGCGTTTGTGTTTTCGCTGAAGCATCCGCTCTATACGCAATTGCGCGTGGCGTTCGGCGATGACATGACCGCGCTCGCAGACGCCAACTGGTCCATCAATCTGCTGCTGGACGCGCTGGGCCTCTATACGACAGAAGTCTTCCAGCGCAGCCGTGAAGCAACCATCGCCCGGCAACGTGAAGAACTGCTCGAACTGTCGACACCCGTCGTAGAGCTGTGGGAAGGTATCCTCGCGCTGCCGCTCGTCGGCACGCTCGATTCGGCGCGCACCCAGGTCGTGATGGAAAACCTGCTGCAGAGAATCGTCGAAACGGGTGCCGCCGTCGCGATCATCGACATCACGGGTGTGCCGACCGTAGACACCCTCGTTGCGCAACACCTGATGAAAACGGTGGCGGCCGCGCGATTGATGGGAACGGACTGCATCATCAGCGGTATTCGCCCGCAGATTGCACTGACAGTCGTGCATCTTGGCGTCGATCTGTCCGGCATCACGACTCGCGCGTCGCTTTCCGATGCATTCGTCGTCGCGCTGCGCATCGCGCAGGCGACCAGCACCGGCATCACGGCGCGCAACGCTTAACGGCGGCCTGACCCGCGACAACATCAAGCAACCTCTTCTCGCTGCAACAACCTGCGCCCGATCGCCTCCATCAAAACCTGTACAGGACTTTTTACCGATTCACATCCACTCGCGCAGAATGCAGATAATTTCTTTTCCACGTGGTAATTTGGCGGGGGAATTCGCCACAGACATTCTGGTCCGCGAGACGGTAGATGGAAAAATTGCCGAGCAGTGAAATCCTCCTGACGTCCATGGGAAGCTCCGCGTCTCGGGCTGCGCGTCAGCATGAACTCGTCGTTTGTTTTGGTCAGGCCGCCCTCGCCGCACATAATCTCACTTCCGTGCTGAACGAAGCGTGTCGCACAGTGGCCGACGGCCTGGGTTCCCACTTCGTCAAGGTGCTGCGCTACGTGCCCGAGCACGATCATCTTCTGCTCGTAGCGGGCGTGGGTTGGTCACCCGCTGAAATCGGCTTTGCAAGGTTGTCGGCGGACAATGGCAGCCCTGCGGGCTACGCAATCGCCAACGGCAAGGCCGTGCTGTCGAATCACCTCGCGTCGGAGTTGCGCTTTCGCACACCAATACTGCTCGAGCGCTACGGCATCAAACGGGCGATCAACGTGCCGATCCGCGGCGTGCCTTCTCCGTTCGGCGTGCTGGAAGCCGACAGTCCCGACGAAGAAGCGTTCATCGCAAGCGACATCGCCTTCGTCGAAGGTGTTGCGAACATCATCGCCATGTCGGCTGAGCGGCTGGCCGCCGAAGCCGGAGAACGACGCTCCGAAGAACTGTCCACCGACATCCTGTATGCAAGCCCCGACCCCGTCACAGTGATGACGGAAGACGGCGTCGTGCAGTCGATGAATGCTCGCGCGATGTCGCATGTCGGCGTGACCGACGTTGCCACCGTGCAAGGCGTGAAATGGGCGACGCTTTGGCCGGCGCAATTTCAATCCGCCGTTGAAGCGGCCCTCGCCCACGCCCGGACAGACTCACCCGCCCGCTTCGAGGCGCCCATCGTTGCCGCTGACGGAGCGCAAACCTGGTGGGATGTCTCCGTGTCGAAGATCGAGCCGCAGCATGGCGTGCCGGGGCGTCTCGTTGCCGTCTCGCGCGACGTCACCGAGCGTCATGAGCAGGAAGCCAGGCTCGCGGCACTGATCAGCGATCAGGAGCAGCAACTCGGCGCGAACGAGGCAATGATGAAAGAAGTCCATCATCGCGTGCGCAACAGCCTTCAGCTCGTCCAGACCTTGCTCGGCCTGCAAGGTAATCTGGCTCCCGAGCCCGCCGTCAAGGCACAACTCAAGGCCGCGGCTGTTCGCGTCATGACGGTCGGTTCGGTCCATCAACGCCTGTATCAGGACAACGGCTCCGCGGCGACCGATGCCGCGCGCTATCTGCAGGGGCTGATTACCGACCTGCAGGCAGTCATCGGCGAGCGGCCGATCGAACTGCTTGCCGATCCCATCATCGTGCCTGCCGTGCGCCTGAGCCCGCTTGGTCTGATTACGGCGGAACTCGTCACGAACTCGGTGAAATATGGGCGCGGAAAGATCTCTGTATCGCTACGTGCCGACGCCCCAGACTCGGCACTATTGAGCGTCCTGGACGAAGGGCACGGACTACCCGATACCTTCCCGTCGCCCGAGGGAACAGGGCTGGGCTTGCGGCTCGTGCAAACCTATTCGGGTTTCGGCCGTGACGCGCTGAGCGTGGACCGATCGGTGCCGTACAGCAAGATCGACGTGCGGTTCCGTTTGTGACAGACTGGCGCATCATCGCGCAATCTTCACTGTTTTTTGGTGCATTCGCGCGTGATCGCCTATCTTTGAAGCGCGGGTACGCAGTGTGCGAGAAGACCATGTAGCAGCGCTTTCCGGGCTGCGGGCAATTCAGCCGGCAGGTCTACCGAAGGCCAATGTGAACGTTTCTTCCCGCAGCACAGATGAGAGACCCGCCATCCTTCTCGTTGACGATGCGACCGATGCGCTGGAAGCATGGGCACTGCTTCTGCGCATGGAAGGTTTCGAGGTCGTGACGGCGACGGGTGGTCTGGACGCGTGGCATAAAGTCCAGCAGTCGCCGCCAGCGCTCGTCATTACCGACCTGATGATGCCCGGCATGAATGGACTTGCGTTGTGCCGCGCGTTAAAGGCCGATAGCAGGCTCGAATTCATACCGATCATTCTCTGGACGGCGGCAATGATCAGCGTCGGCGAACCGGTTTTCGATCGCTTCCTGGTCAAACCCGTTCTACTCGATACGCTTCTCGAGCATATCCGCGTGTTGCTCGTAGGGCCCTGAAAAGTACCGGGTCAACTCCACCAGGCAGATCGGTTGATGGGTGAATCCGAACGACACCCGCAAAGCTGCGCTCTTCTTGGGGAAGTCATCATGGCGACGACGGACTCACTGCTGACGCTGGCCGAGTATCTGGAAATATCGCTCGATAACGGCGGCAGCGTGCTTGTGATGCAAATGTGCGACGGCCTCTGTGCGATATACGTCGGCGACGCAACGAAAGCCCAGGATCATTGGCGCTATCACGGCGCGATCAGCGCTTCGATTGTCGACGACATTCTGAGGCTGACCCGCTGCGGACGTAACCACCTCGATATTGGCGGCCAGAAGTACCGCTTCATTCGCAGCGCCGCGCACTTCGAGGATCGAGGCGCGACTGTCTTCGCCACGGGGTAGGCACGCGCTCCGCTTTTATTTGTCACTCTGTCACGAACCCGGGACATATTGCATAACCGCGCGACGGCCGCCGCCCTGCTCTGGCGCGGCAAAATCAATGGCACCTTCCTTGCGTTCATCGCACCTCCAACGTCGTCCAATCAAAGAGGAGGTCCACGATGAGCATCGATCTGACATTCCGCGCCGGTGAAGCCACCGTCTTCGCGGCGCCCGGCCAGGTGACGGACGCCATGCCAGAGATTCTGATCGGCCGCGTCGACGGCCCGGTCGGGCATGCGTTCGCGAACATGATGGCGCAGAGCAAAGGCCACACGGCGATGTTCGCGATTCGCGCCTGCAACCAGATGGTACGACCCGCGACGATGATCGTCCCCAAGGTGACGCTAAGAGACATGGCGACCATAGAACTGTTCGGTGGCGTCGTGCAGTCGGCCACGGCCGATGCGATCGTCGATTGCCTGATCGAAGGGATCTTGCCGAAAGACCAGGCGAACGAGCTATGCATCGTCAGTCTGGTATGGATCGATCCGCGCTGCGTCACAGATGCGAATCTCGACAAGAAGGACATGTACCGCACGAACTACGAAGCGACCAAGCTTGCGATCCAGCGCGCGATGAGCAACGAGCCGAGCGTGGACACGCTGATCGCCAACCGTCATACGATCAAACACGACATGGACGACTGGAGTTGAACGTCGTGCGTCCGGTGACCCGACCCGCCGTGCGATTGCAAAATCGCGCGCGCTCCGCAAAAGCATAACAAGGCGGATTACAGCACCATAACGTCACGTCGGTCCGACGTGAACGCAGCGCCGCGTTTTCGACGCGGCCGCCCCGTCCTCTCGTACGACAAACACCCCATGTTCGCGGTACTCTCCTAATCCGGCACCTTTTCTGCCACGACGCATTCCGCAATGGTTTCAACAGGACATGGTCCGATGCCCAACGACATTCCAGAACCCCAGGCCGTCACCACCCCCATCAACCGCAGCGCGATTTTCATCGTCGCGACGCTCGTCGACGGCGAAGAGCACGCCGACACCGTGCGCGCCTGGTGCGCGGACGTCGCCGCGCTCGTACGCTCGGTCGGCAAGCGCGTTCCGTCCGGCAACCTGTCGTGCGTGGTCGGCTTCGGTTCCGGCGCATGGGACAAGCTGTTCGGCGCGCCCCGCCCTGCGCAATTGCACCCGTTTCGTGAGTTCGGCCCGAGCGAGCGCCGCGCGATCGCCACGCCGGGCGACGTCCTGCTGCATATCCGCGCCGACCAGATGGACCTGTGCTTCGAGCTTGCGACGCAACTGGTGAACCGGCTCGGCGAGTCGGTCCAGGTCGTCGACGAAGTGCATGGCTTTCGCTATTTCGATCTGCGCAGCATGGTCGGATTTGTCGACGGTACAGAGAATCCGACGGGACGCGAGGCCGTCGACTTCACGATGATCGGCGACGAAGACCCCGAATTCGTATCGGGCAGCTACGTGCTCGTGCAGAAGTACCTGCACGACATGACGGGCTGGAACGCGCTGTCCGTCGAGACGCAGGAGCGCATTATCGGTCGCACGAAGCTCTCCGACATCGAGCTCGACGACGCCGTCAAGCCGACCTCGTCGCACAGTTCGCTGACGACGCTCGTCGAGAACGGACAGGAAGTGAAGATTCTGCGCGACAACATGCCGTTCGGACGCCCGGGCTCCGGCGAGTTCGGCACGTACTTCATCGGCTACGCGCGCTCGCCCGATCCGATCGAGAAGATGCTCGAGAACATGTTCGTCGGACGCCCGCCTGGCAACTACGACCGGCTGCTCGACTTCAGCCGCGCGGCCACGGGCGGACTGTTCTTCGTGCCATCGGCGCCGCTGCTCGAAGCGCTCGCGGAGCGCGATCCGCAAGCGGTGAGCAATGCTGCCGACGCGAGTCCGAACGTGCCCGCCGACCTCCCCGCATCCGCCGAGCCGACTCACGACGGCTCGCTGAATATTGGCTCTTTGAAAGGAACTTCTCAATATGAATAACCTGCATCGCGAGCTTGCCCCGATCTCCAGCGAAGCCTGGTCGCAAATCGAAGAAGAAGTGGCGCGTACGTTCAAGCGCTCGGTCGCGGGTCGCCGCGTGGTCGACGTGAAGGGCCCGGGCGGCGTCGATCTGTCCAGCGTCGGCACGGGCCATCAGACGACGATCGCGGCCCCGCATCACGGCGTCATCGCGAAGCTGGCCGAGGTCAAGGCGCTCGTGCAGCTGAACGTGCCGTTCGAACTGTCGCGCGATGCGATCGATGCCGTCGAGCGCGGCGCGAACGACTCGGACTGGCAGCCCGCCAAGGATGCCGCGAAGGAACTCGCGTACGCCGAAGACCGCGCGATCTTCGACGGCTACAAGGCGGCAGGTATCGTCGGGATTCGCGAGGGTTCGTCGAATGCGTCGCTCACGCTGCCCGCCGATGTTGCGGACTACCCGGATGCAATCGGTGGCGCGCTGCAGCAGCTGCGGCTGGCGGGCGTCGATGGGCCCTACTCCGTGCTGCTCGGCGCCGATGCATACACGGCGCTCGGCGAAGCGCGCGATCAGGGCTATCCCGTGCTCGAGCACATCAAAAGGCTCGTGAACGGCGACATCATCTGGGCGCCGGCGATCGAAGGCGGCAGCGTGCTGTCGATGCGCGGCGGCGACTACGAGCTGCATCTCGGGCAGGACGTGTCGATTGGCTATCAAAGCCATACGGATTCGGCCGTGCGCCTCTATCTGCGCGAAACGCTGACCTTCCTGATGCTGACGGGCGAGGCGTCGGTATCTGTGGTGCCGGCGGAGTAAGCGCCAGGCTCAGCGCGCGATGCGCTGAGCTTCACTTGTCAGGCCAGCTCTTCAGCACGGCGGCGACCAGTTGACGAAGCTGGCGCCGCGTCGCACCGCCTCGCGCCTGCACAGCCAGGCCCTGAATGAACGTCGATATGAACGCGGCCGCATCATGGCTCGTCATACTTGCCGGCAGCGGGCCCGCATCCTTCACGGCCTCGAATGCGTTACGGCTTTCCGATCGTTCATCGCCCAGCGGGCGCGCGTCCGCGCTGCACGCCAGCGCCGCCAGCGTCACCAGGCAACCGGACGGCGTGTCCTTTCCCGTATGAAGCTCGACGATCCGCTTCGGCGTCGGTTGCGCCAGCGCATGCACGCGAAAGCGCGGATGAAATGTGAAGAAAACGACGGCCGCCCCCGTTCGATGCAACCGAACGTTGCCGCCAACACCTTCGAACGTCATTTGAAACCGACCGTTCCAGAATAAGCCTCATTCCTTCTTTGACTCAGGAGTCTGTCCATGTCTGAAACGATTTCGTTCATCGTCCGTCTTCCCGGCAAGCCTGAGGTGCGCGACGAGTTGTATTCGAGCCTCGTGAAGGTGCTCGATGCAATGTCGCATGAGCCGGATTTCGTGAACACGTACCTCCATCGGTCGACGGAAGATCCCGATACGTTGGTCCTGTATGAAACCTGGGCGTGCAGCGCGCAGTACTTTGTCGACTATCACCTGAAGAAGGATTATCGGGTCGACTATGAGGGCAAGCTCCAGAGCCTGTTGAAGGCGGAACGGACCATCGAATGGCTCGAACCCGTCAAAGGCTACGGGCGCTAAATCAAGCTGCACCTCATGAACCGGCGAACGCGGCTGTAAGCACTACTCCCGAAACCGCGCCCCGGTCCAATCCGCCTTGCGCGCCATCGCGACGAACGCGCTCAGATAATCGATCGCATCGTCCGCCTCGCGCGTGCCGAGAAAGATCTGCTTCGCGATGCCCTTCTTGCCCAGGCGCAGCGGCGTGAGCGGCATCCATCCCGCGTACTCTTCCGCGAGCCAGCGCGGCAGCGCCGCGACGCCGCGTCCGCTCGCGACCATCTGCAACATGATGTCGGTGGTCTCGATCACCTTGTGCCGTCTCGGCACGACGTTCGCGGGCGTCAGGAACTGCGTGTAGATGTCGAGCCGGTCGGTTTCGACGGGATAGGTAATCAGCACTTCCGCCGAGAGTTGCTCGGGCGTGACATAAGGCTCGCTGGACAAAGCATGCTCGTCCGCGACGACCAGCACCTGCTCGTAGTCGAACACCGGCTCGAAGCGCAAGCCGGGTTTTTTCAGCGGATCCGGCGTGACGAGCACATCGATGTCATAGCCGAACAGCGCGCCAATGCCGCCGAACTGAAAGCGCTGCTTCACGTCGACATCGACATCCGGCCAGCGCGCGAGATACGGCGAAACCACCTTTAGCAGCCACTGATAGCACGGATGACATTCCATGCCGATGCGCAACGTGCCGCGCTCGCCCTGCGCGTATTGCTTCATGCGTTCTTCCGCGAGCTCGAATTGCGGCAGCAGCCGGTTGGCGATACCGAGCAGGTACTGGCCCGCCTGCGTGAGACGCATCGATCGGCCCTCGCGGGTCCACACAGGCGTGCCCAGTTGCTGCTCGAGCTTCTTCACCGTGTGGCTCAACGCCGACTGCGTGAGATTCAGCACGTCGGCGGCGCCTGTGAGCGAACCTTGCCGCTCCACTTCCCTGACGACCATCAGATGACTGCGCTCCAGCATTGCGGCTCCATGAACAGAATTAATCGATGTATGAAATAAATCCATTTTTATTCATACATCGAAAATTCTATCATCGCTTCCAGATTCATTATCCGAACGGGGAATAGCGATGGTCACGACACACAATCTGGGTTTTCCGCGCATCGGCGCGAAACGCGAACTGAAATTCGCACTTGAGAAATACTGGAAGAACGAATCGACGCGCGACGAGCTAAAGGCCATCGGCGCGCAGCTTCGTGAACGTCACTGGAAAGATCAGGCGCGTCTGGACTTCGTGCCCGTCGGCGATTTCGCGTTCTACGACCAGGTGCTCGACATGAGCTTCACGCTCGGCAATTTGCCCGAGCGCGTGCGTGGCTTTCACGGCGATGCGCTCGACAACGCATTCCGCGTCGCGCGTGGCCGCTCGGCTCAGAACGCCGACGCGCACGGCGCGTGCTGCGGAGGCGTGGCGGCGGGCGAAATGACCAAGTGGTTCGACACGAACTATCACTACATCGTCCCCGAGTTCGACGCGAACACGCAGTTCTCGCTCGACCCTTCGCGTCTACTCCAGCAGATCAACGAGGCCCGCGCGCTCGGCGTCAACGTGAAGCCCGTCATCATCGGGCCCGTTACGTATCTGTGGCTCGGCAAGGCAAAAGACGACTCCGACAAGCTCGCGCTGCTGCCGCGCCTCTTGCCCGTGTATGCAGCGCTGCTCGATTACTTCACGGCGCAAGGCATCGACTGGGTGCAGATCGACGAGCCCGTGCTCGTGACGGAACTCGACGCGAAGTGGCGCGACGCGTTCGTCACCGCCTACGATGCGCTGTCGGCACGCCGCGTCAAGCTGTTGCTCGCCACCTACTTCGGGCAGTTGCAGGACAACCTGGAACTCGCGTGCAAGCTGCCCGTCGACGGCCTGCATATCGATGCGATCAATGCGCGCGATGAAGTCACTCAGGTCGCGGCGAAGCTCTCCGACGCAGCGGTGCTGTCGGTTGGCGTGATCAACGGCCGCAACATCTGGAAGACCGATCTGAACGCGGTGCTCGAATGGCTCGAACCGCTGCACCGTTCGCTCGGCGACCGGTTGTGGATTGCGCCTTCGTGCTCGCTGTTGCATACACCCGTTGATCTGAACAGCGAACAGAAGCTCGACGCCGAGATTAAATCGTGGCTCGCATTTGCGCTGCAAAAGCTCGACGAACTGACGGTGCTGGCGGGTGCGCTGAACAACGGGCGCGAGTCGGTGGCCGATGCACTCGATGCGAACACCGCTGCAATCGAAAGCCGGCGCGTATCGCCGCGCGTTCACAACCCGGCCGTCAAGGCTGCGATTGCGCGTATCGACGCGACGCTCGGCAAGCGCGTGAGCGCTTATCCGCAGCGTGCAGAAAAGCAGTCCGCGATTCTCAACCTGCCCGCGTTCCCGACCACCACGATCGGCTCTTTCCCACAGACGGGCGACATCCGTCATGCGCGCAGCCAGTACAAGGCCGGCGAACTCGATCAGGCAGGCTACAAGGAAGCGATGGAGCGCGAGATCACGCGCGCCGTGAAAGAACAGGAAGCCCTTGGCCTCGACGTGCTCGTGCATGGCGAAGCCGAACGCAACGACATGGTCGAATACTTCGGCGAGCAACTGGATGGCTACGCGTTCAGCCAGTTCGGCTGGGTGCAGTCGTATGGTTCGCGCTGCGTGAAGCCGCCCATTCTGTTCGGCGACATCAGCCGCCCGAAGGCGATGACCGTCGAATGGATCCGGTACGCGCAATCGCAAACCACGAAGCCGATGAAAGGCATGCTGACGGGTCCCGTCACGATCCTGAACTGGTCGTTCGTGCGCGACGACCAGCCGCGCTCGGTGTCGTGCCATCAACTGGCGCTCGCGATCCGCGAAGAAGTGCTGGACCTCGAAAAGGCCGGCGTGCGCGTGATCCAGATCGACGAAGCGGCCCTGCGTGAAGGCCTTCCGCTGCGCCGCTCGCAGTGGAGCGAGTATCTGCAATGGGCGGTAGAGTCGTTCCGCATCACCGCGAACGGCGTGCAGGACGAAACGCAGATTCACACTCACATGTGCTATTCGGAGTTCAACGACATCATCGCGTCGATTGCCGACATGGATGCCGACGTGATCACGATCGAAACGTCGCGCTCGGATATGGAACTGCTCGATGCGTTCGACGACTTCGACTATCCGAACCAGATCGGGCCGGGCGTGTACGACATTCACTCGCCTAACATTCCGAGCCAGGACCACATCGTGAACCTGATGAAGAAGGCGGCCGGGCGCATTCCGGCGGAACGCTTGTGGGTCAATCCCGATTGCGGGCTGAAGACGCGTGCATGGGATGAAGTGATTCCCGCGCTGAAGAACATGGTGGCGGCTGCGCAAACGCTTCGCCAAAGCGTCTAACGTTTTCGTCGACCCGCGCGTAACGAAAATTGAAGGCCACCCGCGGGTGGCCTTCAACGTTATCGCCCTTACGCCGTTTTAAAGCGCGCCGCCTCTTCCGATCCCGACGTCGCATTGCCCGCGCTATACGAATGCGCGCCGACGCCCGCCAGCTTGCCGCCATCGACGATCAGATACTCGTCGCGGATGGGCCGCTTCTCGAACCAGCATTCGAGGATCTCGCGCGTGCCAGCCGCATAACGCGCCTGCGCCGACAACGTGGTGCCCGAAATATGCGGCGTCATGCCGTTGTGCGGCATCGTGCGCCACGGATGATCGCGCGGTGCCGGCTGCGGGAACCACACGTCGCCCGCATAGCCAGCCAGTTGCCCCGATTCGAGCGCCCGCACGATCGCATCGCGATCGACGATCTTGCCGCGCGCCGTATTCACGATGTACGCGCCGCGCTTCATCTTCGCGATCAGCTTTTCGTTGAAGAGGTTTTCCGTTTCGGGGTGCAGCGGACAGTTGATCGTGACCACGTCGCACGCCTTCACCATCGATTCGACATTCGGGTGCCACGTTGCGCCGAGTTCTTTCTCGACATCCAGCGGCAGACGGTAACGATCCGTATAGTGCAGCTTCACGTCGAACGGCTTGAGCCTGCGCAACACGGCCGCACCGATCCGGCCGGCCGCGACCGTGCCCACGTGCATCGCTTCGAGATCGTAAGCGCGCTCGACACAGTCGGCGATATTCCAGCCGCCCTTCTTCACCCATTCATGCGACGGCAGGTAATTGCGCACCAGCCCGAGAATCATCATCACGACGTGTTCGGCGACGCTGATGCTGTTGCAGTACGTCACTTCCGCTACCGTGACGCCGCGCTCGATGGCCGCCTGCAAATCGACGTGATCCGAGCCGATGCCCGCCGTCAGCGCGAGCTTGAGCTTCGGCGCCTTTGCGATGCGCTCGGCCGTCAGGTACGCAGGCCAGAACGGTTGGGAGATCACGACTTCGGCGTCGGCAAGTTCGCGCTCGAACGTCGAGTTCGGACCATCCTTATCGGATGTCACGACGAGCGTATGCCCTAGCGATTCGAGGTATTTACGCAGCCCCAGTTCGCCCGATACGCTGCCCAGCAACTCGCCCGGCGTGAAGTCGATGGCCTTCGGCGTCGGCGCCGTTTGACCGTCGTGATAACGCGTGATTTCGGGTACGCCGTCGCGGGCGTACTGTTTCGGCATTCCTTTGACGGGATCGTCATACAGCACACAAAGAACCTTAGCCATTCGTCTCGCTCCAGTCTGGTCGAGCGCATTTTCATGCCGGCGCTCTATCGACATATCGACGTGATACATCACATACGATGTGAAGCAGTGTCGATGGCGCGGCTATGTGCGTCCAATCGTTTGGGCGAATGGTCTGATAAGCGTCGCTTATCAACGAGTGTGTTCGAGCGGTGCAGTCGTGTTGCGACGACTCAGCAAACGGGAAGCAGCGCGTCGAATTCGTCCTGCAACCGAAGTCCTTCGGCGCAGCGCCAGAAGGCGGCAACGAGCGGCGGCATCGCCTCGCGATTACGCGCGACGAGGCCGATTTCACGCGTCAGTTCGGGCATCAGCAACGCGCGACGCACGTCATCGCCGGCGGGCAGCACGCTCAGCAGGCTGTGCGGAAAGATACTGGATATGCCGGCGTGCAAGACATGTCCGTACAACGCGAGCAGCGAGTCGCATTCGATCAGCACTTCTGGTTGAACCTGCTCGCGACGGAACGCGGCGTTGATGACCTGCCTGTTCTGCATCGTCTGTGGCAGCAGGCCGAGTGGCAGGCCCGACAACTCGCGCCAGCTGCATGCGCCCTCCACGAGGTCCGCATGATCGCCCGGTGGCGACAGCAGAATGGAGCGCTCGCGATACAGCGGCAGCACGGCAAAGCCCGCCTGCACACCCGAGTCGAGATACGTGAGGCCGATATCCAGTTCGAGTTCGTCGAGTTGCCGATGAATCGCTTCCGAGCTGAGCGAATGCACGTCGTAGCGGATCTGTGGATGTTCGAGCAGGCAAGGCGCAAGCACGCGCGACGCGACGGGAATCACGGTCGGTATCGCGCCGACTCGCAGCTTGCCGACCAGACGGTCCTGTGCAGAGAATGCGTCTTGCCGCATGTTCTGCAGCGTCGCCAGCGTCTGCCGCGCCCATCCCAGCACGCGCTCGCCGTCTTCCGTGAAGCCGACGAAGCGCCGCCCGCGATTGACGATCGTCAGCCCGAGTTCCGACTCGAGTGCCCGGATCGCCGACGACAAGGCTGGCTGCGAAACATGGCATGCGTCGGCGGCACGCGCGAAGTGCTTTTCGCGCGCCAACGTGACGAGGTAGTCGAGCTGCCGGATGAACATGGCCAGTCAGACGAGCAGGTCTTCATGGAACGCGCCGAACGGCCGCGTCGGATGCGCAATCTGGATCTCCAGAATCCACACGCCCGCTGCGGGTCTTGCGTCGAAGTCGCCGAGATCGCCCGCCTTGTAGATGGCATGCGGAAAATCGCTCACACGATGCCCCTTGATGTCGACGTTCAGGCGAAACCCATGCGCATTGGCCCGCTGCGCCGCGTACACGTACAGGTCGACGCCCGCGCAGCCCGTCGCGCGCCAGTGCTGCTCGACTTCGTCGTAGATCGTGCGCGCCGCCTGCGCGCACGCCTGCATGTCCGGGTCGTCGCCGCAGACGAAGGTGGCGCCCGCGTCGCCCTCGTGCTTCGCCCAGACGGCGCCGAGGTCGATGAAGAAAATGTCGTTGTCCGCCAGCACGGGGTCGCCGTTCGATCGCTGCTTGAATGTTCTCAGCGTGTTTTCGCCGAAACGCACGAGCACGGGATGCCAGATCCGGTCCATCCCGAGTTCCTTCAGGATGCGCAGCGCCAGCGCATTCGCCTCCGATTCCCGCATGCCCGGCCGCACGTCGGCGGCGATGGCGTTGACGGCCTTCCATGTCATGACTCTTGCGTGCTGCATGGCGTCCAGCGAGAAATGCTCGCCGACGGCTTCTTTATGTGTCGAATTCAACGTACTGCTCCGCGTTGTCGTTAGCTGAAAATGTCAAATGTGCGCTCGATATATACGCGTCAATATATCGTGTTTGGCGCGTCATACATATCAAGGCCGTGTTGAAGCCGCTTACGTCGCGCGATATAGCGCCTTACACACCGCGTAAACACCGGCGGCAGCGTCATAGGTATAAACGCTAGACTTCGGCTTGGCTTAACACTACGGGTTTCCGCGGCACGAACGCGGGACCCATTCGAGGAGAACATCATCATGCGAACCAGCGCCCGAAATCATTTCACCGGACAGATCACCGAGGTCAAACCCGGCGCCGTCAATGACGAAGTCACGCTGCGCACCCAGGACGGACTCGACATCGTCGCGGTGATCACGCACGGCAGCGCGTCGTCGCTTGGCCTCGCAGCCGGCAAGCCGGCTTTTGCGCTGGTGAAGGCGTCGTCGGTGCTCGTGATGGTCGATGACGGCAACGGCAAGGTGTCGGCGCGCAACCGCGTCGCTGGCACGGTCACGGCCGTCACGAAGGGTGCCGTGAATAGCGAAGTGATCGTTGCGTCCGCAAGCGGTGCGGAGATCGCCGCGACCATCACCAATGAAAGCGTCGACCGGCTCGGGCTTTCGAGCGGCGCAGCGGCGTCGGCGATCTTCAAGGCATCGAGCGTGATTATCGGCGTCGACTGATAACGCCGCGTTTCTACGCAACGTCAACGCAGCGGCAGAATCCGCAAGTAGCTGGTTCCACCTGCCGCTGCGCGATCGACGACATAAAGACGGTGTCGCGCCGGATCGGCGGCAACGCCGCGCGCGTCGTGAAAGTCGGTGGCGATTTCATTCACGCTGCCGTCCGGCGCGACCTTGCACAACGATGCGCTCTTGCAGTGTGTGTAGAGCGCGCCGTCACCATCTCCCGCCATCAGATCCGGGTTCTCAATCTTCGCGAACGTATCGGCAACGCTAACCGGCTGCGCTGACTGCAGCAAGTTCGCCAGCGACGCGCGCACGATCACGTTGCGCGCCTGATCCGAAACGAAAACCGTATCGCCCGATACGACGACACCCACCGGCTTGCCCATTCCCGTGATGAGATCGCGCTCGGTGGCGCGGCCCGCAGTCGCATCGTAGGTCAACAGGCTCACGCCGCCCGTCGCGGGTGCGCTGCCTTCCTTGACGAACCACGTCGACAGCGCTTGCTGCGAGCCAATCGCCGCAATGCCGAGCCTGCGGCGAGCGGGATTGGGCCCCGACAGCATGATTGCGCCATTCGCGCCTTTGACGTCGAACACCGCGCTTGCGCTGCCGAATCCAAAGCGCACGGCCAGCAGATTGCGAGCATCGTCGAGGGTCAGCTGGCTCAGGCTGATGCCCTGGCCCGGCGATTGAGGGATCGATGCATAAGGGGCAAACGTACGGCCATCGGACGATCGAAGCACGCTGCTTTTCGCATCGTCGGTCAGATAGACGGCGCCGTTGCTCGCGTCGACCGCGACGCCGTTGGGCCGTACGCCTTCCAGAGCGACCGGCGTCGCATCCGTCGCCGTGCTGCTCGACGCGCAACCCAACGTCTGCGCGATCACGCCGGCAATCAAGCAGCGAACAAGACGTTCAGACATAGCTGTCGATAGCCGGAACATGAAATCTCCTTGAGTGACTTCCGCTTCAGCGCTGCGCGAGTTGAGCCTCGATGGTCGCCTTGTCGATCACCGACCACACCTGCCCGATCTTTCCGCCGCGAAACTCATAGAACACGTTCTCGGTGAAGGCGACTTTCTTTCCATCGACAGCAAGCCCAAGAAACGTCCCTTTGGGCGAACAGTCGAACTGCAACCGGCTGGCGATCACAGGCGGCTGCGCAACCAGCAACGCAATGTCAAAGCGAAGATCCGGAATCTCACGGAAGTCCCGCTCAAGCATCGCCCGGTAGCCCGACAAGCCGATGCGCTCACCGTTATACGTCACATCGTCATCGACGAAACGCCCCAGCGCCGCCCAATCCTGCCGGTTCAGACAGTCGATATAACCACGGTACACGTCAGAAAGATCGCTCGCGTTCATCACGCATCGCCCTCGCCGAAGATCGCTCAAGCCGCCATGTTACCCGCGCCGGGCGTTGCGCTCAGATCGCGTCGGCGGGCCGGTGCGCGTCCGTGTCCACGCAACACACGAGCACTTCCGCCGGCTTTTTCCCCGTACATAGATACACGTGCCCAACGGAACTATCGAAGTACAGGCTATCGCCCGGCTTCAACTGAAACACCGCGCCCGTCTCGAAGCGCAGTTCGAGCGTGCCGTCCAGCAGGAACACGAACTCCTCGCCGCTATGGCGAATGTAGTCGGGAAAATCGGAGAGCTTGCGCGCCCGCACGTGCGCGCGCATCGGCACCATGCGCTTGCCCGTCAGATCGTTCGCGAGCATCCCGTATTCGTAGTTGGGCGTGTCGTAAATCATCTGCTGGCCCGACGCCGTGAACGTCGGCACGATAGCGTTCGCGCCCGCGCGCCGTGTGTGCTTCGTGCGGCCGAAGATCGCATCGAACTCGAGTTGCAGCGCATGCGCGAGCGCCGCGAACTTGTCGTAGGTCAGCGCGATGTCGCCGCGCTCGGCCTTCGAGATCGTCGACACGGCGATGCCCGACTGTTCCGACAACTGCATCAGCGTCAGCCCGCGTGCCTTGCGCGCGTCGCGCAGCCGCGCGCCGACCGCCTGGTGATCGATCTGTGACGTGGGCTCGACAGGTTCGGGTTGTTTGCGCGCGACGGATCTGGCCATGGCAATGCTCGGAATCTCAAGGGATGACAAAGGGTTTTGTCGTATACGAGAATTTATTTTTTCTCGTATATGATAACTCGCATCGATTCCAGTCCCACGCAGTTCCACTCAGGAGCGGTCGACGTGTCAACGCTTGCATTGGAAAAAGCCGGTCTGTCGAAAACCCAGGTCATCGCCGCGACGACGCTCGGCACGGCGCTGGAGTTCTACGACTTCACCATCTACAGCTTCTTCGCGATCCAGATCGGGCAACTGTTCTTCCCATCCGCGTCGCCCGTGAACCAGTTTCTGCTGTCGATCGGCGTGTTCGGCGTCGGCTTTGTCGTGCGGCCGCTGGGCGGCATCGTGATCGGCGCGTACGCGGACCGCGCGGGCCGCAAGAAGGCGATGGTGCTTACCATCATGCTGATGGCGCTGAGCTGCGCGCTGATCGCCTGCGCGCCGCCCTACGCGGTCGCCGGAATAGCCGCGCCTTTCATCGTGCTCGCCGCGCGTCTGATTCAGGGCTTTGCCGCGGGTGGCGAATTCGGACCCGGCACGACGCTGCTGGTCGAATACGCATCGGACTCGACGCGCGCGTTCTTCGCCAGCTGGAACTTCGCGGCGACGGCGCTCGGTCTCGCACTCGGCGCCGCCGTCGCAACGCTCGTCAATGTCTCGCTGCCGAAGGACGCGATCCTCGCCTGGGGCTGGCGCATTCCGTTCGTGCTCGGCATCGTCGCGGCGCCCGTCGGCATGCTGATCCGCCGGCGTCTCGAAGAAACGCTCAGCGATGCATCATCCGCCCGCACGCATCGGAGCGGCGCATTGAAAGCCGCGCTCACCACGCATCTAAAGCTGACGATACTCGGCACCTTCGCCGAACTCGGCGGCTCGGTTTCCGTTTACATCACCGCGTTCTTTCTGCCGAGCCATGCGGTGCGCACGCTGCATCTGTCGTCGACGGCGTCGGTTGCTTCGGGCGTGATCAGCTCGCTCGTGCTGTTCGTCGCGGCGCCCATCGCGGGCAAGCTCGCCGACCGGTTCAGCCGCAAGCGCGTGCTCGTCATATCGCGTGTGACGCTGCTGCTCACCGTGTATCCCGCGTTCGCATGGTTGTCCGCGCAGCCTTCGACGTTGATGCTGTGCGCCGTGTCCGCGTTTCTCGCGCTGTTCGTCGCCGGGCAGATCGTGCCCGTGCTCGTGATGATCCCCGAACTGTTCCCCAAACATGTGCGCGCGACGGGCATCGCGCTAACCTATGTGGTGAGCGCGTCGTTCTTCGGCGGCTTTTCGCCGTTCGTCGCGAGCTGGCTCGTCGCGCTGACGGGCAACCCGCTCGCGCCCGCGTGCTACGTCGCGGCGGCCTGCGCAGTGTCGCTCGTGCCCGTGATCTGGCTGCGCGACCGCACGGGCGAAGCGCTTGAATGACCTCATTCGATATCACGAACAAGCAGGAACAACCCGGAACCTGAACCATGTCTGATAACGACGACCTCGTCGCCCGCAACGCCGTTGAGTTGCGCCGGATGATCGGCGCGAAAGAGATTTCCCCCGTCGAGCTGCTCGACGCCTGCATCGCGCGGATCGAAGCCCTCAACCCTGCCGTCAATGCGATCACGGCCACCTGTTACGACGACGCGCGCAAGGCCGCGAAGGCGGCCGAGCGCAAGGTGCTGGACGGCGAGCCGCTCGGCCTGCTGCACGGGCTGCCGCTCGGCGTGAAGGATCTCGAAGACACGGCGGGCCTGCTGACCACGTACGGCTCGCCGATGTCGCGCGGCCATGTGCCATCGCGCGATGTCGTGCTGGTCGAGCGGCTGCGCGCGGCGGGTGCGATTCTCGTCGCGAAGACCAACGTGCCCGAACTCGGCGCGGGCGCAAACACGCGCAACCCCGTGTGGGGCGCGACGGGCAATCCGTTCAATCCGGACCTGAACGCGGGCGGTTCATCGGGCGGCTCGGCGGCGGCGCTCGCTTGCGACATGCTGCCCGTCTGCACCGGCTCGGATACAGGCGGCTCGCTGCGCATTCCAGCGTCGAAATGCGGCGTGGTCGGCTTCCGGCCGTCCGCTGGGCTCGTGCCCAACTCGCGCCGGCTGCTCGGCTGGACGCCGATTTCCGTGGTCGGGCCGATGGGCCGCGACGTCGAAGAGACGGCACTGCAACTCGCGGCGACAGCGGGCCTTTCCACAGGCGATCCCCTCAGCTACGAAGTCGATCCACTCCGGTTCGCCACGCTGCCCGCTCTCGATCTCGCCACGTTGCGCGTCGGCTATACGGAAGACTTCGGCTGCTGCGACGTCGACGATGGCATCCGTGCCCTCTTCCGCGCACGCATGGCCGCGCTCGCGCCGATGGTGAAAACCTGCGAGCCGATCCAGTTCGATCTCGGCGACGCGCATCGGGCTTTTGACGTGATTCGCGCGGAAAGCTTCGTCGCGGGCCTGCGCGACGCGTATGCGCGCGACCCAGGCGCGCTCGGTCCGAACACACGCGCGAACTACGAGATGGGCGCCGCGATGACGCTCGCCGACAGCGCATGGGCACAGGCGGAACAGACGCGCATTTTCCGGCGCTTCCAGTCAGCGTTGGACCGTTACGACGTGATCCTCTCGC
Source organism: Paraburkholderia steynii (assembly GCF_900100565.1). NCBI lineage: Bacteria > Pseudomonadati > Pseudomonadota > Betaproteobacteria > Burkholderiales > Burkholderiaceae > Paraburkholderia > Paraburkholderia steynii. The sequence continues at coordinate 53,048 of NZ_FNDI01000025.1, forward strand.
CGACCACGCCCGTTTCGCCGTTCCCGTGGCGCGAGCTTTACGCAGCGCAGATCAACGGACGCGCGCAGGAGAACTACTACCGCTGGCTCGCGCTGACGTATGTAGTGACGCTGACGACGCATCCCGCGCTGTCGTTGCCATGCGGCGTCGATGCGGCAGGCATGCCGTTCGGCTTGCAGATTGTCGGGCCGTTTCACGGCGACCTCAAGACGCTGGCCGTGGCGCGCGCGATGGAACAGGCTTTCGACACGAACCCCGCATTGCGCCGCCCGCGTCCCGATCTGTCGCGTCTCACGCAGCCGAACCCGGCGCTCAAATCGATCGTTACCGCGCCGCCCATTTTCGATTCCACCGGCGAAGCTCAGGCCGGCATGTCATCCGTCTAACTCAGCGAAGTCCATCATGTCCAACGAAATCCAGCGACTGCAAACCAACGCCCGCATGAGCCAGGTGGTGATTGCGAACGGCATCGTCTATCTGTCCGGCCAGGTGCCGGACACAGCGGGCGCGTCAATCACCATCCAGACGACGCAAATCCTCACGCGCATCGACACGCTGCTCGCCTCGGCGAACGTCGACAAGACGCGCGTGCTCACCGCGAACGTGTGGCTGAGCGACCCGAAGCACTTCGACGAATTCAACGCCGTGTGGGATGCGTGGGTGCCGACGGGCCACGCGCCGACGCGCGCCTGCGTGCAGGCCTTGTTGATGAAGCCGGGCCTCGATGTCGAAATCGCCGTGACGGCGCTCGCATGACGTTATCGCGCGGGGATAAGCAGCAATGAAGTTCGATACCGTCGTACTCGGTGGCGGCATGGTGGGCGTGTCGGTTGCCGTGCATCTGCAAAAACGCGGGCTCACTGTGGCGCTCGTCGATCGCAAGGCGCCGGGCAACGAGACGTCGTTTGGCAACGCGGGGCTGATCCAGCGCGAAGGCGTCTACCCATATGCGTTTCCGCGCGACGCCAGCACGCTGCTGCGCTACGCGCGCAACCGCTCGCTCGATGTCCGCTATCACTTCAGCGCGATGCCGAAGCTGCTGCCGTTTCTGTACCGCTACTGGCACTACTCGCGTGCGGACCGGCATACGGCCATCGCGCGCTCGTATGCGACGCTGATCGAGCATTGCGTGAGCGAGCATCGCGAGTTGATCGATGCGTCGGGTGCGCAGGCGCTGGTGCGCACGGGCGGCTGGCTGAAAGTGTTTCGCAGCGCGCGCAAGCAGGACGCCGCGTTGCGTGACGTCGAGCGCTGGCAAGCCGAGTACGGCGTCACCTTCGACGCACTCGATGCAACGCAGTTGAGGCGCGCGGAGCCGTCGCTGAGCCACGCGCTGCTGGGCGCGTTGCGCTATACCGACGCCGAGTCCGTCAGCGACCCCAACGCGCTCGTCACGGCCTACGCGCGTTACTTTGAGCAGCTTGGCGGCCGCATCTTCATCGGCGATGCGTCGACGCTCGAACCGCACTGGAGCGTCGACACGGAGGCGGGCCGCATCGACGCGCAGTCGGCCGTCATCTCACTCGGGCCCTGGTCGGATACCGTCAGCGCGCGCTTCGGCTACCGGCTGCCGCTCGCGGTCAAGCGCGGCTATCACATGCACTACGCGGCGCAGGACGGCGCGAAGCTGAATCAACCCGTGCTCGATACCGAGATCGGCTACATGATCACGCCGATGGCGCGCGGCATCCGGCTGACGACGGGCGCGGAACTGGCCGCCTGCGACGCGCCGGCAACTCCCGTGCAACTCGATGCGATCGAACCTATCGCGCGCGACACTTTCCCGCTCGGTGCGCGACTCGACGAGCGTCCGTGGCTCGGCCGCCGTCCTTGCACGCCGGACATGATGCCGATCATCGGCCCCGCGACACGCCACAAGGACCTGTGGTTCGCGTTCGGCCACGCGCATCACGGCCTGACGCTCGGGCCCGTCACGGGGCGCCTGCTCGCGGAAATGATGACGGGCGCCACGCCCGTCGCCGACCCGCATCCGTTCCGCGCCGATCGCTTCTAGCCCGATCGCCTCTAGCCCGGTTTACCGCCTCTGGCGCCGGGCGGTACCATAGGCTCGCCTTATTTTCTGAGGGACAAAAATGAATCCCAAGGTCGACGCCTATATCGGCAAACTCAAACAGTGGCGTGAAGAAACCGAAAAACTCAGAGCGATCGTGCTGGAATGCCCCGTCACTGAGGAGTTGAAATGGGGCGTTCCGTGCTACACGCACGACGACAAAAACGTCGTGCTCATACACGGCTTCAAGGAATACTGCGCGATTCTGTTCGTCAAGGGCGCTTTGCTGAAGGACCCGAAAGGCATCCTGATCCAGCAGACAGAGAACGTGCAGTCAGCCCGGCAGGTGCGATTCACGAGTCTGCACGAAATCGTCAAGCTGCAATCCGTTCTGAAGACCTACATCCGCGCGGCTATCGAAGTCGAAAAAGCCGGCCTGAAAGTGGCCCACAAATCGACCGAAGAGTTTGAAGTCGCCGAGGAATTCCAGACCAGACTCGACAAGTTGCCCAAGCTGAAGACTGCTTTCGAAGCGCTGACACCCGGACGGCAACGCGCCTATCTGCTGCACTTCTCGTCGGCGAAGCAATCGAAAACGCGGGAATCGCGGATCGAAAAGTGCATGCCGTTGATTCTTGAAGGCAAGGGTCTGAACGACGAGTGAGTCCGCCCGGAAAGTTCTAAAAGCGGCGGGCGGTGGGCGGACGCCCCGCCGCCGCTCATCCATGAAACACACGGTAAGCGAACTTTGTAGCATTTCCTTAAAAAATGTAGGTCGATAGGATGCTAACGAATAAAAATCGACATACAATCCCGGCCCATGGTCAATCTCCACCTTCTTCGCCGCTCCGTCAGCAGCACGCTGGTCGTCGCCGCGCGCCGCTGGCGCCGCACGAGCCATAGCGTGTTGTCCGCCTACAACGTGTCGGAAGCGTGCGCGGGTCCTTTGCTTACGGCCAACCGCCTGGGCGAAGCCGTGCGTCAGGTGACGCTCGCGGAACATGTGGGGATCGAAGGCCCGTCGCTGGTGCGGCTGCTCGATCAGCTATGCGCGGCGGGCCTCGTGCGCCGCGACGAAGACCCCGACGACAAGCGCGCCAAGACCATCACCCTCACCGACGAAGGCCGCGCCGTCACCGCGCGCATGGAAGAGCGGCTGATGGAACTGCGGGCGCGCGTGCTCAAAGGCGTGAGCCGCGAGGACCTGGAGACGACGCTGCGGGTGCTGAATGCCTTCAACGCGTCGCTGGATGCTACAGTCACTTCCGACAAGGGCGTATCCGACGAGCCAGCCGCTGCCGCACGATCCGGCGGCAAACGCAACGCATAACCGCCATGGCCTATCCCTCAGTCCGCGACTGGCTGTTTTCCGCCAAGACGTTCGCGGCCGCGATGATCGCGTTGTACATCGGCCTTGCGCTCGAACTGCCCCGCCCGTACTGGGCGATGGCGACCGTCTATATCGTCTCGAACCCGTTCGTCGGCGCGACCCGCTCGAAGGCGCTGTACCGCGCGCTCGGCACGGCGCTCGGCGCGGCGGGCGCGGTGCTGATCGTGCCGCCCTTCGTCGAGTCGCCGTTCCTGTTCAGCACGATCGTCGGGCTGTGGACGGGCACGATGCTCTATGTGTCGCTGAACGACCGCACCGCGCGCAGCTATGTGTGCCTGCTCGCCGGCTACACGCTGCCGCTGATCGCGCTGCCCGCCGTCACCAATCCGACCACCGTCTTCGATCTCGCCATCACGCGTACGGAAGAGATCCTGCTCGGCATCGTGGTCGCGAGCATCGTCGGCAGCGTGGTGTTTCCGAGCCGGCTCGCGCCGACGCTGATCGAGCGCACCGACGCCTGGTTCCGCGACGCCGCGTTCTACGCCAGCGAAACGCTGTCCGGCCATATTGCCGGCGCGACGATCTCGGCTTCGCGCCAGCGCCTCGCGGCCACGGTCAACGGGCTCGAATTCCTGCTGAGCCAATTGACCTACGATCACACACGGCCCGATATCGTGCGCCGCGCGCGCGCGTTGCAAGGGCGCATGCAGATATTCCTGCCGCTGATTTCGTCGATGGCCGATCCGCTGATCGAGCTGATACGGCAGCGCGGCGCGCATTCGCCTGAAGTCGAGGCGCTGCTCGCGGACGTCGCGAAGTGGATCAAGGCGCCCGCGCTCGAAGCCAAATACGCCGACGAGCCCGATCAGGAAGCGGAAGCGCTGCGCGCCCGCGTCGATGCGCTGCGGCCTTCCGCACAGGCGCTGACAAGCTGGGACGGCGCGCTGCTGTCGAACGCGCTGTGGCGTCTGGGCCAGGTCATCGACGTCTGGCGCGACATCCGCTGCCTGCGCGCGGCCATCGTTCACGAAACGGTCCTGTGGCGGCCGCACTTTCGCCACTGGCGGCTGGGTGGCACCGAGCGCTTCTTCGACTACGGCATGATGCTGTTCTCGACGGCTTCGGCCGTCGGCGCGGTGATCGTCGCGTGCGGACTGTGGATCACGTCGGGCTGGAACGACGGCGCAGCCGCCGTCACGCTCGCCGCCGTCTCCTGCTGCTTCTTCGCGGCGCTCGACGATCCCGCGCCCTCCGTCTTCAAGTTCTTCCTTGCGACGTGCGCGAGCGTCGTACTGGCCGGGCTGTACGTGTTCGTGGTGCTGCCGCACGTCCACGATTTCGCGATGCTGGTCCTGATCTTTTCCGGGCCGTTCCTGATCATCGGCACGCTGATCCCGAGCCCGCAGTTCACACTCGTGACGTTGCTGACGGCCGTCAACACGGCGACCTTCATCAGCATTCAGAGCGCTTACGAGGCCGACTTCTTCGTGTTCATCAACAGCAATCTGGCGGGCGTCGCGGGCTTGCTGTTCGCTTTCATCTGGACACGCATCACGCGGCCGTTCGGCGCCGAACTTGCCGCCGGGCGGCTCACGCGTTCCGCATGGGCCGACGTCGTGGTGAGCGCGTCGACGGCCGCCATCGAAGACCAGCGCAATCTGTACTCGCGCATGCTCGACCGGCTGATGCAACTGTTGCCGCGCCACGCGGCCTCGGACTCGAACCGTCATCCGTCGATTGAAAGCTTCCGCGACTTCCGCGTCGCGCTGAACGCGCTCGACCTGCGACGCACGCGCCGCAAGCTGACAGCCGACTTGCAAGGCTCCATCGATGACGTGCTTTCCGGTGTGCGGCAGTATTTCGAGCAATGTATCGCGCGCCGCGAACGGCAGCCGGTGCCCGCCGCGCTGATCGAAACGATCGATGCCGCCGTCGCGCAAGTGACCACGCGCAACATCGCGCAGACGCAAGGCGGCACGCAGCAGGGGCAAGAGGGACAGCAGGGACAGGCGGCGGAACAAGGCTCTGCGCCCGCCCCCGCTGCGCCTTCCGGCGAGCGCTGGCTGCGCGAGACGCTGCACGCGCTGGTCGGCATGCGCCTGTCGCTGTTTCCGCCGCATCCCGCGCCCGGCAGCAATCCGCCGCCTCAACCGGAGACCGCAGCCTGATGCGAAACCCATCTCTTACTTTCTGTCGACGCAAATGATCGGCGAAATCGACATTCTCGGCGTCTTCGTGCCAGCCGTGCTGGTGCTGATGTTCATCGCCTATCTGGTGAACCTGGTCTTGCGCAACGTGTTCGCGCGCATCGGCGTTTACCGTTTCATCTGGCACCGTTCCATTTTCGATCTCGGCATTTATGTTCTGGTGCTGGGGCTTGTCGTCATCGTTTCGCACCGGTTCATAACGTGAAAAAAACCTGGTTCTCAGTCGGGCAGATCCTGCTCACTCTTATCGTCGTCGTGATCGCAGCGGCCGTGCTGTGGAAGCTGGTCGACTACTACATGTTCGCGCCGTGGACGCGCGACGGTCACGTGCGCGCGGACGTGATCCAGGTTGCACCGGACGTATCCGGCCTCATCACCGAGGTCAAGGTCGTCGACAACCAGCAGGTCAAGCAAGGTGAAGTGCTGTTCGTGATCGACCAGGCGCGCTATGCGCTCGCGCTGCGCAACGCACAGGCCACCGCGCAGCAGCGCCGCGCGACGCTCGATCAGGCGCGCCGCGAAGATGCCCGCAACCGCGCGCTCGGCAATCTCGTCGCGCGTGAAGTCGTCGAAGAGACGCACTCGCGTGTCGAAACGGCCACGGCCGCGCTCGCCGACGCCGAAGTCGCGATCGACACGGCGCGCCTGAACCTGCAGCGCACGGTGATCGTCAGTCCTGTGGACGGCTATCTGAACGATCGCGCGCCGCGTGTGGGCGAGTACATTTCGGCGGGACGCGCGGTGCTGTCGGTGGTCGACATGCATTCGTTCCGCGTCGACGGCTATTTCGAGGAAACCAAGCTGCACGGCATCGATATCGGCCAGCCTGTCGACATCAAGGTGATGGGCGAACCGGGCGTGCTGCGCGGCCATGTGCTGAGCATCGTCGCCGCAATCGAGGACCGCGACCGCCAGCAGAGCCAGAACCTGCTGCCGAACGTGAACCCGGCATTCAGCTGGGTGCGCCTCGCGCAGCGCATTCCCGTGCGCGTCGCACTCGACGAAGTGCCCGCCGACTTCCGCATGATCGCGGGCCGCACGGCGACGGTGTCGGTGCGCGGCATCGGGCCTTCGATGGGACGGCGCCCGGCGGTATCGGATGCGAAGGCTGCTTCGGCTGCTTCGGCAGGCGCGGGGGCTTCGACCGCGGGCGCGGCTATCGTCGGCACCGCGCCGTCTAGCGCTACGCATTCTGCATCGGGCGCATCGCAATGAAACGCTTTCCGTCCCTCACGGCAACGCGCGCCGGCCTGGCGTTGCTGCCGGCTTTGTTGCCCATCGCGCTCGCTTTGAACGGCTGCACGACGGTCGGCCCGAACTACAAACTGCCGGAGAACGCGGCCGTCAACGCGCCGTATGCGAACGCGGCCATCGACGGCGCGGACAAGGCGCCCGTCACGCAGCAAGCCGTGCCGTCGAAGTGGTGGCGTCTGTATGACGACCCCGTGCTCGATCAGCTGGTCACAGAAGCGCTGTCGTCGAACACCGATCTGCGCGTCGCCGCCGCCAATCTCGCGCGCTCGCGCGCCCAGCTCGACTTCGCGAACGAACAGGGCGGCTTCTCCGGCAAGACGTCGGCGGCTTTCCAGCGCGCGCAGGAATCCGCCGAACAGTACCTGCTGACGGAAAAGATTCCCGTCGTCAACGAAGGCGCGCTGGATCTGAGCGTGTCGTATGAGATCGATCTGTTCGGCAAGCTGCGGCGCGGCGTGGAAGCCGCGAAGGCCGACGACGAAGCCGTCGAGGCCGCAAGCGATCTCGCGCGCATCACGGTCGTCGCCGATGTCGTGCGCGCCTACGTCGAATCGTGCTCGGCAGCGGAAGAACTGGAGATCGCGCAGAAGTCTTTGGCCTTGCAAAAGGAACGGGTCAAGCTCACGCAACGTCTGCGCGACGCGGGCCGCGGCAACCAGCCCGATGTGACGCGCGGCCAGACGCAGGCCGACACGCTCGCCGCCGACATTCCGCGCTTCGTCGCGCGCCGCCGCGCCGCGCAGTACCGGCTCGCGATGCTGCTCGCGCGCGCGCCGTCCGATCTGCCGCCCGCCGCCCTCGCCTGCAGCCGGCTGCCGCATCTGAAGCAGCCAATTCCCGTCGGCGACGGCGCGGCGCTGCTCAAGCGCCGCCCGGACGTGCGCCAGGCCGAACGGCTGCTGGCGGCGTCGACGGCGCGCATCGGCGTCGCGACGGCGGCGCTGTATCCGACCGTGAGCATTGGCGCATCGGCGGGCTCGGTCGGCGTCGTCGAGGATCTGTTCGGCCCGACCACGAACCGCTGGGCGTTCGGCCCGCTGATCAGCTGGACATTCCCGATCAACGGCCAGCGCGCCCGCGTCCACGAAGCGGAAGCCGCGACGGGCGGCGCGCTCGCGCATTTCGACGGCGTCGTGCTGAATGCGCTGCGCGAAACGCAGACGAGCCTGTCGACCTACGCATCCGATACGACGCGCGCCGATGCATTGCGCACCGCGTACAAGTCGGCCGTGCAGTCGGCGGATGAAACGCATCGCCTGTACGCCGCGGGCCGCGACACCTTCATCGACGATCTCGACGCGACGCGCACGCTCACGAGCGTCGCCGCGCAGGTGTCGGCGGCCGAAGGCCAGGTTGCGGTCGATCAGGTGAATCTGTTCCTCGCGCTCGGCGGCGGCTGGGAAGAAGAAAAGAACGACAGCAGCGCCAGCGAGAAAGTCGGCGCCAAGGCCGACTGAGCCGCTTCAGTCGTCCGCTTCGAAAGCGGTTCCGACGAACCGCTCGATCACGCCATTGAACAGTGTAGGCCGCTGCAGCGGCGCGAAATGGCTGACGTTCGGCAGCACGATCAGCTCGGCGTCCGGGATGGTTTGCGCCAGATACACGGCGTGTTCCTGCTTGATGAACTCGTCGTGCTCGCCGATCGCTATGGTCACGCGCACGCGGATTTGCGCGAGATCGTCGGCCGAGTAATCGGGCTGCGTGCGCTGCATCTCGCTGACGGCGGCGACGAACGCGTCGAACTCGCCGGGCGTTGCTGACAGCGCCTCGTAGTCCGCGCGATGCCGCCTGAAGCAGCGGTCGATCACGGGCGTCGGCACGAATGGCTTCGCGCCGCCGGGGTCCATGTTGCACGCGAAGAAGAACACGCCTGCGACGCGCTGCGGCGCGCGCCGACCGAGAATCAGCGCGGTACACGCGCCGTCGCTCCAGCCGATGAATGCCGCTTGCTGTACGTGCAGAGCGTCGAGTACGGCGAGCATGTCGGACGCCATCAGCTCGTAGCTGTACGGTTGCGCGTCGCGTGTGCTGCGGCCATGTCCGCGGCTGTCGATCAGGATCGCCCGGTAGCCAGCCTCAACCAGCGCGGGCACCTGATAACCCCAGTTGCCGCGATGCCCGAGGCCGCCGTGCAACAGCACCACGGGGTGGCCCGCGCCGTACGTCGACCACGCGATGCGTGCGCCCGCGTTGTCCACAAAGCCTTCTTCCTGCGCTTCGGGCAGCGGCGCCGCGCCGTGCGCTTCGAAGTGTTTCAGTTCGTCGTCCGATTGCATGTCGATCGCGCTCCGTGAAGAAAAGCTACCGGTTCATTGTGACAGTTCACGCTCCGTCGGCGCTGTCGGGCGTCTGCTTGCTCAGCGGCGCGACATGCAATCGCCGCCGCTCCGCGCCGAGACCCACGAGCACGACGATCAGCCCTAGCGCACCCATCCCGAGCGAGATCGCCACAACGACCACGCTCATGCGTCCATTCCCCGAAAACATGCCGACCAGCAAGCCCGCCAGCGGCTGCGTCAGGTTGTTGAGCATGATGACGACGCCAAGCGTCTTGCCGTAGTCCTTCGCGGGAATGATCGCCTGACGTACGCTGCGGATATAGATGCTGAACATCTTGTCGAAGCCGACGATCAGCAGAAAGCCCGCGACGTAGCCCCACACGGAAGGACTCACGCCCGCGAGCAGGCCGCCCGCGAAGATCGCGAGAAACGACACGAGCCCGAGTGCCTTGCGCGGAATCCGCACGCGCGCGATCAGCAGCAGGATCACGATCGTCGCGATTGCGCCCGCCGTCTGCACGAACGCATAGAACGCATCCGGCCGGCGATGCAGCCCAGTGACCATTGCCGCCGAGGTGGCGAGCGTCACGCCGATCACGAGATTTTCGGCGGCGGCCAGCGCGACCAGCCGGCTCAGCCCCGGCAGCCTCACGACATGCGCCAGCGCCGTTTTTACGGGCGCGAACCAGTCGCCGCCTCCATGCCCGTGCGGCGTCCATTCGAAAGCGCTCGCGCGCTGCCAGAAGAGTGTCGCGCCATCGGCGGCGAAGAACAGCACGGCCGCGACGCCGACGACGTATTCCCAACGCCACCAGCCGAGCAGCAAACCTGCGAGCATCGGGCCGAGCACCACGCCGACCTGATCGGCGATCTGCGCATACGAGAGCACCTTCTCGAAGCGCTCGGACGTGAATACCTGCGGAAGCAGCACTTCGCGCGCGACGAGCCCCTGGCTGGTCAGGGTGCCGCAGACGGCGGACAGCGCGATCAGCCAGCCGATGCCGCCTGCCACCGCGAAGCCTGCGATGCCTGCCGCGCACGCCATTGCGCGAAAGCGCTGGCTTGCGCGCAGCACCGTAACGGGCGACATGCGATCACACAGCGCGCCGCACACGGGAAACACGATATAGCGCGGGAACGCCTCGATGAAGAACGCGATGCCGGACCATGTCGCTTTTTGGGTCGTCTGGAAGACGACGAGCGGCACTAGAAAAAGCAGTATCTGGTCCGCGAGCCGTGAGAAGAACAGCGAAGCGAAGAACGCCTGATGTTGAGCGCGCATGCAGTTGGTTGATGTTTGTGCGTTGCACGCGGCTCACGTTTGACGTTTTGGCTCGTGCAGGCGTTGTTGGTGTTTTGGGTTTGGGTTTGGGTTTGGGTTTGGGTTTGGGTTTGGGTTTGGGTTTGGGTTTGGGTTTGCTTTCGCTGGCATCCGCGCTTTGTTAGCGTGCTTCACGCGTCGCCCCTGTGCGGGGCGGCACCTACTTTTCTTTGCCGCCGCAAAGAAAAGTAGGCAAAAGAAAGCGGCTAACACCGCCAGCACTTGTTATTGCCTGAGGGCCCCCAACCGGTCCCACACTTCAGATGATAACGCGCTGTTCCCCGCCCGTTGCCATCGCTCTGAATAAGCGCCTCCCCCACTTCAGGCACCCGTACAACGGCCAGCGACAGCGAACGGTTGCGGCCGCCCAGGTGGCAAACTGTGTGTAGGTTGTCGCATCGTACGCGAGGGGGCTCTTATCAGAGACACCGACCTTGCTGTTTAGTCCGGGGTGATGCGTGTACGGCTTGAAAGCCGACACACAGTTTGCCACTTTAGAAGGTGGGAAGCTTGACGCAGTATGGATGCGACGCGGGGGTGTGAAGCAGGTAATGCTCGTGGAGCAAGCGTTGCGACGGCCTGTGTTTTTCAGTTCGGAGTGGTGCGCGTACGGCCTGAAAGCCTACACACAGTTTGCCACCTGGGCGGCGGCGGACTATCTGGCATGGCATGCTGAAACGCGGGGGTGTGAAGCGGGTGAGGCGCACCGCAAGAGCGCTGGCAACGAACGTGAGTCACGTGATTGCCGTGTGAAGCGTAAGACCGGTTGGGGGCCCTCAGGCAAACACAAGAATTAGCGGTGTTAGCCGCTTTCTTTTGCCTACTTTTCTTTGCGGCGGCAAAGAAAAGTAGGTGCCGCCCCGCACAGGGGCGACGCGTGAAGCACGCTAACAAAGCGCGGATGCCAGCGAAAACCCCAAAAAACCAAACCGACCGCGCAACGAAGCCAAACCGCGAATGCCAGCGCAAACACAAGCAAACCAAACCGGCTGCGCAGCAAAAAGCCCGCACATCCAAACCAGAATGCGCGGGCTCCGCCTAAACCACTGCAGTCAAAAAACTCAGACAGTAACAGCAGCGAGCGCGTTATTCAGCGTCTTGCTAGGCCGCATCACCGCTTCCAGCTTCGCGAAATCCGGCTGGTAATAGCCACCGATATCAACACCCTTACCCTGCACGTCCGCCAGTTCACCGACGATAGTCTTCTCATTCTCCGTCAGCACCTTGGCCAGCGGGCCAAACTTGGCAGCAAGTTCCGCGTCATCCGTCTGCGCGGCCAGTTCCTGCGCCCAGTACATCGCCAGGTAGAACTGGCTGCCGCGGTTATCGAGCTCGCCAGTCTTCGGCGACGGGCTCTTGTTGTTGTCGAGCAGCTTGCCCGTAGCAGCATCCAGCGTCTTCGCCAGCACCTTGGCGCGAGCATTCCCCGACTTGATACCAAGCTCTTCAAGCGACACAGCCAGCGCCAAAAACTCACCCAGCGAATCCCACCGCAGGTGGTTCTCTTCGACCAGTTGCTTGACGTGCTTCGGCGCCGAACCGCCCGCACCCGTCTCGTACATGCCGCCGCCCGCCATCAGCGGAACGATCGACAGCATCTTCGCGGACGTGCCCAGTTCCATGATCGGGAACAGGTCGGTCAGGTAGTCGCGCAGGATGTTGCCCGTCGCCGAGATCGTGTCCAGGCCGCGAATCACGCGCTCCAGCGAGTAACGCATCGCGCGAACCTGCGACATGATATGAATCTCGAGACCGTCCGTGTCGTGATCCTTCAGGTATGCCTGCACCTTGTGGATCAGCTCGTTTTCGTGCGGACGGTACGGGTCGAGCCAGAACACCACGGGCATGCCCGAGTTGCGCGCGCGCGTGACGGCGAGCTTGACCCAGTCGCGGATCGGCGCGTCCTTCACGAGGCACATGCGCCAGATGTCGCCCTGCTCGACCTGCTGCGTGAGGCCGCTCAGCACTTCGCCCGTCGCGTTGTCGACGATGCGCGCTTCGCCGTCTTCGGCGATCTCGAAGGTCTTGTCGTGCGAGCCGTATTCTTCCGCCTTCTGCGCCATCAGGCCGACGTTCGGCACCGTGCCCATCGTCTTCGGATCGAATGCGCCGTTGGTCTTGCAGAAGTTGATGATTTCCTGGTAGATGCGCGCGAACGTGCTTTCCGGGATCAGGCACTTCGTGTCGGCGGGACGGCCGTCGGCGCCCCACATCTTGCCGCCCGCGCGGATCATCGCGGGCATCGATGCGTCGACGATCACGTCGTTCGGTGCGTGCAGGTTCGAGATGCCCTTGGCGGAATCGACCATCGCCAGCGCCGGACGGTGCTCGTGGCACGCGTGCATGTCGCGGATCACTTCATCGCGCTGCGATTCCGGCAGCGCTTCGATCTTCGTGTACAGATCGACGAGGCCGTTGTTGACGTTCACGCCAAGTTCGTCGAACAGTTTCGCGTGCTTCGCGAATGCGTCCTTGTAGAACACCTTGACGGCGTGGCCGAAGACGATCGGGTGCGAGACCTTCATCATCGTCGCCTTCACGTGCAGCGACAGCATCACGCCCGTCTTGCGTGCGTCTTCCATCTGGTCTTCATAGAACTCGACCAGCGCCTTCTTGCTCATGAACATGCTGTCAACGATCTCGCCGTCCTGCAGCTTGATCTTCGGCTTCAGCACGATGGTCTCGCCGCGCTTCGTGACGAGTTCCATGCGGACTTCACGTGCCTTGTCGTTGGTGATCGACTTTTCGCCGTGGTAGAAGTCGCCATGCTTCATGTGCGCGACGTGCGTGCGCGACGCCATGCTCCACTCGGCCATGCTGTGCGGGTGCTTCTTCGCGTAGTTCTTGACGGCGGCGGGCGCGCGGCGGTCCGAATTGCCTTCGCGCAGAACCGGGTTCACCGCGCTGCCGAGGCACTTCGAGTAACGCTTCTGGATCTCTTTTTCTTCGTCGTTCTTCGGGTCTTCCGGATAATCCGGAACTTTGTAGCCCTTCGACTGCAGTTCCTTGATCGCGCTGATCAGCTGGAACACCGACGCCGAAATGTTCGGCAGCTTGATGATGTTCGTGTCCGGGTCTTGCGTGAGGCGGCCCAGCTCGGCCAGATTGTCCGGCACGCGCTGTTCTTCCGTCAGGAATTCCGCGAACTCGCCGAGGATACGGCCGGCCACGGAGATGTCGCTGGTCTCGACATTGACGCCAGCCGGAGCGGTAAACGTACGGATGATCGGCAGAAAAGCACTCGTCGCGAGCAGCGGGGCTTCGTCGGTCAGGGTGTAGATGATCGTAGGTTGCTTGTTACTCATCGCTTTGCTCTTGGTCGAGAAAGGTTGGGAAATGCCGCCGGCGACGCCACGGCCGACGCGAATGCCCCGAATTTTGCCTTATTTTGGATTTTGACGGTTTGAATCGTGCCGGTCGAAACGCGTTTAAGGCAAAAAAATGCACGAACTGCGCCGCTTCGCTGCTTTTTCGTCGCTTCGAACGGCACTTCATTGCATTTTTCAATTCAGGCACAGGCACAATTGTTCCGCTAAGCGGTGTTCGCGACAAACGGACGCAGATCGAGATTGCGCCCGACAGATGGCGTGAGGATGAACGATTCCGCAGCGAGGACGCGATCGAACGTGACGCTCGTTCCGCCACCGCGCGGGCGTAGCACGCGGCGTCCGGTCTACACTGTTGCACCATCGATTCTACGGCTGCCGCTCATTCGATACACGATGCCCTTTCCGCTCCGCTCGCGCCTCGTCTGCGCCGCCATCGTTTTGAGCGCCGCGTCGGCGCATTGCGCCGTCGGCGCGCAGCAGCCCGATCCATCGCCCGACAAGCTCGCCGAAAGCGGCATCCATCACGCGCCGCGCACCGAGCACGGTTACGAGAACAACGACGGACCACTCGCGCGCGGCTCGGTATGGAAGTGGCGCTGGAACCGCTGGACGCACGGCTTGCCGCCACCGCCCGCGAACGGTTACGCGTTTCCCGTCGATCACCCCGACGTCGCGTGGATCCAGGCGAACCGCAGCGACGATACGATGACGTGGATCGGCCACGCGACCGCCTTGCTGCAGATCAACGGCGTCAACGTGATCACCGATCCAATGTTTTCCGAGCGCGCGTCGCCCTTCACGTTCGCCGGGCCGAAGCGGCGCGTGCCGCCCGGTCTCGCGCTCGACGAGTTGCCGCATATCGACGTCGTGCTGATCTCGCACAGCCACTACGACCACCTCGACACCGCGAGCGTCGAAGCACTAAACGCGCAGCCTGGCGGGCCGCCGCTCTTTCTCGTGCCGCTCGGCATCAAGGACTGGCTCGCGAAAAAAGGCATCACGGATGCGCAGGAACTGGACTGGGGCGACGAAACCAGCGTGGCCGGCCTCGACTTCTGGTTCGTGCCGGCGACGCATTGGTCCGCGCGCAGCCTGACCGATCGCAACGAGACGCTGTGGGGCGGCTGGGTGCTGAAGACGCCAGCGGGCGCCGCGCATCCGGTCTCGGTGTACTTCGCGGGCGACACCGGCTACTCGAACGACTTCAAACGGATCGGCGCCGCATTCGGTTGCGTCGATCTCGCGCTGATTCCCGTTGGTGCTTATGAGCCGCGCTGGTTCATGGGCCCTCAGCACGTGGACCCGCAGCAGGCCGTGCAGATCTTCGAGGACGTACACGCGAAAAAAGCGATCGGCATTCACTGGGGCACGTTCGAAATGACCGACGAGGCGCTCGACGAACCGCCGAAAAAACTCGCCGAAGCGACCCATGAAGCCGGCCTGCCCGATGACGCATTCACGGTTCTCCATCACGGCCAGATGATCCGCCTCGACGCATCGGCCGATTCACACTCGACGTGTTCGCGCTAAAACGCGAGCCGCGCTGCACTGCGCCTGTGCAATGCAGCGCAGCAAGAACACCCGATTGTCGGTCAGCACACATTCAACATCACGCGAGACACCCCTAATTCGGTTAAACCCTGTCGTGCAAGGCACAACGTCGTGTTATTGTCGTACACACACGGGTTCGAGCTTTGCTACGCGGAACTCACGTCATATCCGTTACCTTCGCGAGCGTCGCCATGAGTGATGTACGCCATCTTCTAAGCCAACGCGACCGCGTGGAGCTGCTGTGCTGGCTCACGTGCGGAAGCCTGGGTGCCTGGTATCTGAACGAGACCTGGCCCACACCGTCCTTTCACGTAGAGGCCGCGCACAAGTGGCTCGACCGGCACGGGCGCACAGCCGACTGGTTATGCATCGCGAGGCTGTCGGCCCTCGCGCTCGACATCGCGCAGCGGCATGCATCGTTTGTCGAAGCCGACTGGGCGCGCGATGCCGTCGAAGAGATTCTCGACACTGACGAACTCGACGCTCAGGCGCGCCTCGTCGTCACCGTGCTCGGCGACTGCGAACGCGCACTCGCCGACAAGCGCCTCGCCGACTGATACCAGCGCACACCTGCGAACGGTACGAGCGCCGCTTGGTCGCGGCGCGATTGCGTTCGCCTTCATGCCTGTCTCCATGCGCACGCGGTGGCGTCCCCAACGACCCGCCGCGCGTTCGCGTCACCGCGCGTAATCGAGCTTCGGATACCAATGCGGATCGCGCCCCTCGGGCGTCATGTCGAAGATCGTCCACATCGGCATCAGATCCGGCGCGCCGCGCGGGTCCTGGCCGGGATCGACGGTCGGGAATCCCATCTCAGCCGCATAAAAATGCCGGATCGTGCCGTCGCGGCGCGTGAAGACCTGAAACGCCGCGTCGTCGCCGCCGTCGTCGGAGATCGCGTCGAAGTCGCGGCTGTACTCGCCATTCACGTCCGAATACAGCTTCAGATCGCGCCAGCCGCGCTCCTTCTTGAACGCCACGAGCCGCTCGATCGGCGAACGGGCGACCACGGCCAGCGCGATGCGCTGTGCGATGTCGCGCGCCTCGCCGTCCCACGCGCTCAGTAGCGACGTACACATCGGACAAGGCCGCTCGCGCTGCGGTCCGAACATGTAGCTGTAGATCACCAGCGTGTCCTTGTCGCCGAACAGCCCGGCGAGATCGACGGGCCCCGCTTCGCCGATGAAGCGGTAATCGCCCGTCACGTCGCCGCCCGGCGGCAGCGCGCGGCGCTGTTCCGCGACGCGTTCGATATGACGACGCAGTTCGATTTCCTCCGCGAGCAACGCGTCGCGGGCGCGCCGGTATTCGACGCTCTCGTTCGGATAGTGCCGGCCGTTGCGCTTCGCCAGTTCGGCGGCAGGCACGAGAGAAGATGCAGAAGACATCGCGACCTCCCATTCAATTGACGAACCATGAAATCAGTCGTGCTCCGGCATGCCGAGCGGAAACAGATGACGATACGGCCGTGCTTCCTCGACGGCGCGCGCGAACGAAGGCCGCTTCAACAGACGCTTGCGATACCCAATCACGTATTCGAATTTCGGATCGATTTGGTGCGTCCACTCGGCATAGAAGAGAAACGGCGCGGCGCCGCAATCCGCGAGACTGAAGCGCTCGCCTGCCGCCCACTCGCGGTCTCTCATCGTGTTGTCGAGCCACGCATACGCGACCTCGAGCTGCGCGCGCGCATCGGCGACACCGCGCGCATCGCGTTCGCTCTCGTCGCGCAGGCTGTCGAAGACGATCTTCTGCTGCGGCGTGGCAATGTAGTTGTCGAAGAAACGATCCATGAAGCGTACTTCGAGCGCCGCGCGCGGATCGTCGGGAAGCAGTTGAACCGGGCCGGGATGATGCAAGCCGAGATGCTCGATGATGACGGTCGCCTCGGCGATCGTGCGTCCCGCGTCGACGAGCACCGGAAAGCGCCGGATGGGCCAGCGCGCAGCGAGTTCGTCCATCGCGCCGGGTTCGTCGAGCCGGCGGTAGTCGAACGGCGTGCCGTTCTCGTAAAGCGCGGTGAGCGCCTTCTGGCAGTACGAAGAAAACGGATGGGCGTAGAGCTTCAAGGTCATCGTCGTCGTCCTTGCTGGCAGATAGCGGACGATATGCCCGCTTACTGTGACGACGAGCGGCGGCGACGGGAATCGACAGTACGCGCGAAAAAACTTTTGCTGCGCTGCGGCGTGGATTGCTGGGCGCGTCACTTAGCGCCGTGATTCGCGCCATCGATTCGCCGCGTCAACGCGCCCGCGCACTCACTCGCGCAGCGACACCGCCAGCGCGCGAAGCAGCGCCGCGCCGTCGCCTTGCCACGCGCTACCGTGCATGCACGCGAGCGTGTGAGGCTCGAGTGCGGCGAGCCGCTCCAGCATCGCGTCGCCGTGTTTCGTGTGCGAGTAGTAATCCATGCTGCGCCGGAACGCCTCGCTCGGACCGAGAATGTCCGCGCCCGTCACGGCGGGCAAGTCGGCGCCGCCTTGCGTGAACAGATCGCCGCACAGCAGCGTCTGCGTCGTCTCGTCGAAAAGCATCCCGCATTCCCATGCATGCGGCAGATGCGGCGTCGCGAGCCAGCGCAGACGGTGGCGTCCGAGATCGACGGTTTCGCCGTCTTCGAGGCCGCGCGCGGGCCGGTCGGCGAGATCGTCGATGGACACCAGCTTGGCGACGCCGCTGCACAGCGGCTGCGCTTGGGGCGCGGCGGTAAGCCATTCATTGAGCGAGCCGCACTCGTCCGCTTCGACATGCGAGAACGCGATATGCCGCAGCCGTTCGGGCGGCAACACGGACGCCACCGCTTCGCGCACGAGCGCGAACATCTTGCGCGGGCCGGTATGGAACAGCAGCGGCGCGTCGTCGACGATCAGATACTGGTTGAAGGAGAAACCGCCCGGCCCGCCTTCGAAGAACACAGGCGTGTTGATCCGGTAAATGCTGTCCGCGACTTCATGGACGTTGGTGCCCGACACCGCATTGGTGACCGTCATGACCCGACCTCCATGCGCGCTGCGCGCGCAACGATGCGCCGCGCCGAATACGCGCTAACCGCCTAACGCGGCGAGATTCAACTGGTACGAGCGCCCGATCCACGCCGCGCAATCGCGGTGGTCTCGCAGCGCGTCGCCCGTGTTCGGATGGATGAATACGTCGAGCGCGCCGTGATTGAGCGCGAGCCATCCGAACAGTTCAGCGAGCAGTTCGGGGCCGAACGCAAGCTGATACGACCACATCGGATGCGGACCGACGGGGCGCTCGTGAAAACGCCCCATTTGGAATCTGCCCTGAAACTGCGCTTCGATGGTTTCGCGCAGCGCCCATGCGGCGTCGCGCGTCGCCTGATCGAAGTACACATGCGCGTGCCAGCTGGCGATTGCCGTCATGGTCCGTTGCGGCCGGGGCCGTCCTTCGTTTCGGGTTGTGCGAGGTTCATCATAGGCGCTCGATGGCTGTATGAACAAACCGGGATTGAACGGGAGCGAGTTTTATCGAACGCCGATGCGCGATTCGATCGCCCGGATCAGCCCTTCGATCCAGCTACGCAGCCCCGCATCCGACACCGACACGGGCAGCGAGCGCGCGAGAATGCCGTACACCTGCTTGCGCTGGATCTTCGACACTTTCGCCGGCTCCAGCCAGTGCGCGTTATCGACGAGCAGCAGCATCGTTTCGAGTCCGATCACGATTGGCCACACGCACGCGAGGCGCAAGCGCAGCGAAAAACGCGGAATCGCGAGCGTGTAGTCGAGCGCGGCGCGGAAGTGATCGAGCGACTTGCGCACCAGTTCGTGCATCAAGGGTTGCGCGCGCTGCGATGCTTGCGGCTCCAGCAGCATCTGCGGCGTCAGGCCGTAGCGATCGAGCATCGTGGACGGCAGATAGCAGCGGCCGATGCGCAAATCCTTGCCGCAATCGCGCAGCACGTTGGTCATCTGCAGCGCCTTGCCGAAGCGCACGCCGCGCTCGAGCATCGTGGGCTCGTCGGTTTTCAGCGTGCCGGGCAGATGCGCGTAAGTCATCTTCGTCCAGAACTCGCCGACGCAGCCCGCGACCAGATACGTATAGCGATCCAGTTCGTCCCATTCGCGCAGCGCGACGATGCGGCCCGAGCGCTCATCGGGGAAGGTGCGGAGGTCGAATTCCATGCCCGTCGTCAGCGTCGTGACGATCTCGCGCACCGCGGCGCGGTCGGCCGCGTCGAGTTGCTGGAGCACGTCGAGCGCGGGCGCGATCGATTCGAGCAAGACCTTTTCATCCGATTGCGTCTGCTGCCCCGCCACTTCGTTCGCGAGGCGCTGCGCAAGCTCGCCGTCGTCGGTCGCGCCGTTGACCTGATCGCGCAACGCGAGCAGCAGCGCGAGCCGTTGCTCGGGCGGAATCAGTGCGGTATCGGCGATCGTGTCGGCGGCGCGCGCAAGCAGATACGCGAGGCCGATGGGATCGCGCATGCCGGCGGGCAGAATGCGCAACGTCAGATAGAAGGAACGGGAAACCCCTTTGAGCAACGGACCCAGCAAAAAGGCCCGAGTGGAACTGGACATGAGTTGAAGTCGATCAGGTTGAGTCCGTGCTTCAGTCGGGCACGGACGCGGTGTTGGTGTTATTCGGCGCTGCCGCATTGTATCCGGCGTGCGTGTGATGGGCTGCAAAGCGCGCTGCAAAGGCAGGTCGCGATCATCCGATGACGCACGCATAAAACCAACACTTCGCGCGACGTCAACGCGCATTGCGATCACCTTGCGCAAGCTTTCCTGCTAGAATTCAAGCCTCAACGTAGTCGTTCTTCATCCACTCAATCACCCAAGGGAGGCATTCCATGCACGCAATGTACATCGCAGTCTCTCGCGGGATGTCGCGACGCTTCCTCTGCTCCCCTAGCTAGGTTGCCGTCCGCGCTGGCTCGCAAGCGCCCGCGCCTTTATCAGACTACCGGTTTTCTTTGTCGCCGCCGCGCGTTGGCGGGCATCGGTCGTCGACTTCCGAATCTCCTGACTGGATAGCGCTGCGCCGCCTCGCGCCGCACGCTGACATACATGGCTAGCAAAAAACTCGACTTTGGCGCGCAAGCGTTCAGAAGCGTTCTCGGCTTCACTTTCCTTCACTGGCGCAAGCAGCCTGTGCGCGTCGTCGGCATTGCGCTGTTCGCGCTATCGGCCGCGCTCGCGGACGTACTGACGCCGCTGTTCGCGGGCCGTCTGGTCGACGCGCTCGCGTCGGGCAGCACGCTCGGCAAGGACGTCGCGTCGCATCCGGCGCTGGTCGCGTTCGGCGTGCTGATCGCGCTCGGCATTGGCGGCACGTTGCTGCGGCAACTGGTCTATCGCAGCATCATCGTGATGACGCTCAAGATGATGAGTGAGATTTGCGCGAACGCGTTTCATCGCGTGCAGCGCTTTTCGACCGACTGGCATGCGAACAGCTTCGCCGGCTCGACGGTGCGCAAGATCACGCGCGGCATCTGGGCGCTCGACCTGCTCAACGACACGCTGCTGATCGCGCTGTTGCCTTCCCTGCTGATGCTCGCCGGATCGACGGTGCTGCTCGGCTTTCACTGGCCCGTGATGGGCCTCGTGGTCGGTGTTGGCTCGCTCACGTATGTCGCGGTAACGGTCGCGCTGTCGCTCGGCTACGTCGCGCCAGCCGCGCGTCTCGGCAATCTGTGGGACACGCGCATGGGCGGCTCGCTCGCCGACGCCGTCAGCTGCAACGCCGTGGTCAAGGCGTTCGGCGCGGAAGAACGCGAGGAAAGCCGGCTCGATCGCGTGATTGCCAAGTGGCGGCAGCGCACGCGCCGCACGTGGCAGCGCGGCACGACCAATGGCGGCGTACAGGGCGGCATGCTGGCGCTGATGCAGGCGGCCATTCTCGGCGCGGCGCTGCTGCTGTGGCTGCACGACGAAGCGAGCGTCGGCGACATCACGTATGCGCTGACCACGTTCTTCGTGCTGCAAGGCTATCTGCGCGATGTCGGGATGCACGTGCGCAACCTGCAACGCTCGGTCAACGACATGGAGGAACTCGTCGCGCTCGACCGCGAGCCGCTCGGCATCGAAGACAAACGCGGCGCGCCCGCCATCGATATCGAGCAAGGCGAAATCCGCTTCGAGCACGTGACGTTCCGCTATGGCGCGCAGCGCACGGCGCTCTACAATGACTTCTCGCTGCGCATCGCGCCGGGCGAGCGGATCGGTCTCGTCGGACATTCGGGCTCGGGCAAGACGACGTTCATCAAGCTGATCCAGCGCCTGTACGATATCGACGAAGGCCGCATCACGATCGATGGGCAGAACATCGCCGACGTGCAGCAGGCGTCGCTGCGCCAGCACATCGCGATCGTGCAGCAGGAGCCCGTGCTGTTCCACCGCTCGCTGGCGGAGAACATCGCGTACGCGCGGCCCGGCGCATCGTTCGATGACATCGTGCAGGCGGCGAAGCTCGCCAGCGCGCACGACTTCATCGATGCGCTGCCGCATGGCTACGACACGCTGGTCGGAGAACGCGGCGTGAAGCTGTCGGGCGGCGAGCGCCAGCGGGTCGCGATCGCGCGCGCGTTCCTCGCCGACGCGCCGATCCTGATCTTCGACGAAGCCACGTCGAGCCTCGACAGCGAAAGCGAGGTGCTGATCCAGCAGGCGATGGAACGGCTGATGGTCGGACGCACGACACTCGTCGTCGCGCACCGGCTGTCGACGGTGCGCGCGTTGGACCGGCTGCTGGTGCTCGACAAGGGCCGCGTGGTCGAGGAAGGCAGCCACGAGCAACTGATCCGGATTGACGGCGGCGTGTACCGTCGGCTGTTCGAACGTCAGGCGCTCGAGTTGACGAAGGGCCTGCTCGATGATGGACCGGTGCGCGGCAGCGAGCGGTTGGTCAGCGATCCGAGCCTGATCGCCGGCAAATAATCCATCGCTCTATCTGCGAGGCCGAGGGCGGTTCGATTTTTCGAACCGCCCTTTTTCATGCGCAGATGCAGCAAGCCCAGACGGCTGCGGCTTGCTATCATCTCCGATTCAACGCTTCAGCGAAGCCGCTTCCGGCAACACCGCCATGACACTGCACATCGACACCCCGCTTCTCGAATCCCAACCGCTCAGCCAGCATCTGGGCCGCCGCGTGCTGCTCAAGATGGATGCGCTGCAGCCGCCCGGCTCGTTCAAGATCCGCGGCATCGGCTACGCGTGCGAAGAGCATGAGAAGCGCGGCAAGCGCCGCTTCGTCTCGTCGTCGGGCGGCAATGCGGGCATCGCGGTCGCGTATGCGGGCCGCGCGTTGTCGATTCCCGTCACGGTCGTCGTGCCGCAAAGCACGGGCGAGCGCGCGAAGGAACTGATCCGCTTGCAAGGCGCGGACGTGATCGTGCATGGCGCGACCTGGCAGGAAGCGAACGCGTTCGCGCTGGAACAGGTGGGTCCCGACGATGCTTTCATCCATCCGTTCGACGATCCGCTGTTGTGGCAAGGCCATGCGTCGATGATCGACGAGGTCGTGCGCGCGGGTGCGAAGTTCGATGCCGTTGTGCTGTCGGTCGGCGGCGGCGGGTTGATGGCGGGCGCGATCGAAGGCTTGCGGCGCAACGGTCTTGGCCATGTGCCACTGATCGCAGTTGAAACGGAAGGCGCGTCGTCGCTCGCGCAATCGGTGCGCGCCGGGAAGCGGATCGAGCTGCCGGGCATTACGAGCGTCGCGACGTCGCTGGGCGCGAAGCAGGTCTGCGAGCAGGCGTTCATGCTCACGCAGACGCATCCTGTCGAATGCGTGGTGGTGTCGGACAAGGAAGCCGTGGATGCGTCGCGCCGTTTCGTCGACGATCACCGTGTGCTGGTCGAACCTGCGTGTGGAGCGAGCCTCGCCCTCGTCTATCGGCAGACGGAAGCGCTACAGCGTTTCGAAAGCGTGCTCGTGATCGTGTGCGGCGGCGCGGCTACGACCGTCGAACAACTGGAGCGCTGGCATCGCGAGATGGCGTGAGCGTCGTACGGACGTCACGCCTTCCTGACTAGCCGGTCACAGCGCGGCGATCAGCGACTCGACGCCGCGCAGGTTGTTCCGCCTGCGCCATTGCAACGCATCGAGATTCGTGAGGCGCAGTTGCGGCAGACGTGTCAGCAGCTTGTGGAGCGCGATTTCGAGTTCCATCATCGCAAGGCGCGCGCCGAGGCAGTAGTGAATGCCCGCGCCGAACGTCAGCAGATGGCCTGACGGCTCGCGGCCGATATCGAGCGTATCCGGCGCGTCGAAACGCTCCGGGTCGCGATTGGCCGAACCGAGCAGCATAAAGACGATCGAGCCGCGCGGCAGCGTCTGTCCGTCGACGTCGATATCGTCGAACGCGGTACGCACCACCATCTGCACGGCCGTGTCGTAGCGCGCGCATTCAGCCACGGCCTTCGACACCAGCGACGGGTCGCCGCGCAGCCTCTCCAGTTGCGCCGGATGCCGATGCAGCGCGATCAACGCGTTGCCGAGCATGTTCGACGTAGTCTCGTGCCCCGCGACGAACAGCAAAATCACGTTTGAGATGATCTCGTCTTCCGACAAGCGCTCGCCGCCCTCTTCCGCCTGAATCAGCGACGACACGATGTCGTGGCCCGGCGTAGCGCGCCGTTGCGCGACCACTGCCCGGAAATACTGTTCGAGTTCGAGCGCCGCCTGATTCGCGCGCGCGAGCGCGTCGGCGGACATCGGCGCGAGATCGAACGCCGACACCAGCAGGCTCGCCGCGTCGCCGAAGCGCACGCCATCCTCGACGGGCACATCGAGCAGCCGGCAGATGATCTGCAACGGCAGCGGCATCGCGAACTCGCTGACGAGGTCCACTTCGCGCTTGCCTTGCATCGCGTCGATCAGGCTGTCCGTCGTTTCTTCCGCGATGGTGCGCAGCGTTTCGATCTGCCGCGCATTGAATGCTTTCATCAGCAGCGCGCGCAGGCGCGTGTGCGTGGGTGGGTTCATCATCAGGAAGGTGCGTTCGAGCGCCTGAAACACCGGCTGCTCGCGCGCACTCTCGCCGTAGCGCGCGACCACGCTGGGCATGTACGTCTTGCCCATGCGGCGATCGGGCAGCAACGCGTCGATGACGGCGTGACGCCCCGTCAGCATGATGCTGGGCGCGAGCGGCACGAAGGCGCCCGCGCTGCGAATGCCTTCATAGAACGGATAAGGATTGTCGAAGTACGCCGGGGACGAGAGATCGGTGAATTTCATGCTTTGATGCGTGGGGCTTAAAGTGATTGAAGGTGCAGCGTCAATCGAGAGGATACAGCCCACGCACGCGAGCGTGCAGACGAGCCAGCCCAAACAGCGCGTTCGCATACGGCGTATCGATGCCCGTCAACTTGCCCAACTCGCACACCGCGCCCACCAGCGCGTCGAGTTCGACCGCCTTGCCCGCTTCGACGTCCTGCAGCATCGACGTGCGCATCGCGCCCAACTTCAGCGTCACGGCGTGGCGGTCTTCGGGTGCCTGCTCGATGGGGATGCCGAAGCGCGCGCCGATGGCTTTCGCTTCGAGCATCACGCGCGTGACGAAATCGCGCGCGAGCGGGTCGCTCAGGATCTTGTCGGTGGTCGCGCCCGTGATTGCGCTGACAGGGTTCATCGTCATGTTGCCCCACAGCTTGTACCAGACGTCGCGCTGGATCTGATCCGTCGCGCTCGCATCGAAGCCGGCCTTGCGCAACAGTTCGACGAGCGACGCCACGCGCTCGCTCGCATGCCCCGTCGCTTCGCCGACGATCAAGCCACGCCCCTGATGATGCGCGACGACGCCCGGCGCATCGACGCGGCAACTCGCATGCACGACGCATCCGAGCGTGCGCTCAGCGGGAATCGCGGCGGCAATCGAGCCGTCGGGATCGACGGAAGCCAGCCGCGCGCCCGCGAACTCGCCTTGCAAGCCGGCACAGAACCACCACGGCACGCCGTTCATTGCCGTCAGCACGAGCGTGTTCGGGCCGAGCAGCGGCGCGATGTGTTGCGCGACGGCGGCCATGCCGGGCGCTTTCACCGCGACGATCACGAGATCCTGCGCGCCGAGCGCTTCCGGCTTGTCGCTTGCCTGCACCCGGACCGCATGCGTCTCGCCGTTTTCTTTAAGGCGCAGGCCGTGTTCACGCAACGCGTCGAGCGTCGCGCCGCGCGCGACCACGCTCACCTCGCTGCCCGCCTGCGCGAGCTTCACGCCCATCCATCCGCCGATCGCGCCGGCGCCGTAAATGCATACCTTCATCGTTGTTCTTCCTCAATCCTTGTAGCTGGCGTCGATTCTATCGACCTTGCGCACCAGCGCATCGAACACGTCCTGCCCCGCGCCGTAGCGCACGTCGAATTGCAGCGCATCGCGCGAGCATTGCTCGGCGACCGTTTCGGGCACGGGCCGCGCGCGGCCCATCGCGAACGTCGCGACCTGAATCTCGCAGGCGCGGTTCAGCGTCCACAGAATCGCGAACGCTTGCGGCAAGGTCGTGCCCCACGACAGCAGCCCGTGATTGCGCAGAATCACCGCTTGCCGGTCGCCGATATGTTCGACGAGACGCGGCCCTTCCTCAGCGTGAATCGTGATGCCCTCGAAGTCGTGATACGCAATGCGTTCATGCAACTGCGCGCTATAGAAGTTGGTTTGCTGCAAGCCGCCTTCCGAGCACGCCACGGCGACGCCCGCCGTGGTATGCGTATGCATCACGCAATGCGCATCGGGTATGCCTTCGTGCAGCGCCGCGTGTACGGTGAAGCCCGCGGGATTCACCGGATACGTCGAGCCGTCGAGAATGCGCCCTTGCGCATCGATCTTCACCAGATTGCGCGCGGTCACTTCACTGTAATGCAGGCCGAATGGATTGATCAGGAACTGCTTCGCTCCGCCCGTCACGCTTTCGGGCAGACGCACCGTGATGTGGTTGTAGATCAGTTCGGTCCAGCCCAACATATCGAAGACGCGATAACAGGCGGCCAATTGAACGCGCGCCTGCCATTCGTCGGGATGCATCGCTGACGTGCCAGTGCCCATGCCCGTGGTCCGCTCGTCTCGCTCCATGATCTCCATCTCGTGCCTCCTTACTGGCGCGCGCCCGACCCGGCGACGGCCGCAATCGCCGACGCCACGTACGCGACGTTGTTGCGGTTCAGGCCTGCGACGCACATGCGCCCCGAACGCAGCAGATAGATGCCGTGTTCCAGACGCAGCGTCTCGACCTGTTCGGCCGACAGTCCCGTGTAGGTGAACATGCCGACCTGCGCGGTGTAACGCGCGCGCATCACTTCATCGACGCGACCGGCAAGCCCTTCGTGAATCGCATGACGCATTTCATGAATACGCTCGCGCATCACACGCAGCTCGTCGTCCCATGACGCGCGCAGCTTCGCGTCGCCGAGCACGCCCGCGACGAGCCGCGCGCCGTGCATCGGCGGATTGCTGTAGTTCGCGCGGATCGTGAAGGTCAACTGGCCGAGCACGCGCTGTGCTTCGGCTGCGTCTTTGCAGAGGACGCTCAGCGCGCCGCAACGCTCGCCGTACAGCGAGAAGTTCTTCGAGAACGAGTTCGCGACGATCATCGGCACGTCGGCGTCCGCGAGCATGCGCACGCAGGCGGCATCTTCTTCGAGGCCGTCGCCGAAGCCCTGATACGCCATGTCGACGAACGCGATCAGCTTGCGACGCTGCAACACGGGCACCAGCTCGCGCCATTGGTCGGCAGTGAGATCGACGCCCGTCGGGTTGTGGCAGCACGCGTGCAGCAGCACGATGCTGCGTTCCGGCAGCGAGTCGATCGTGTCGCGCATCGCGTCGAAGCGCAGACCGCCCGTTGCGTCGTCGTAGTACGGATAGGTGTTGACCGTGTGGCCTGCCGCTTCGAACACGACGCGATGGTTTTCCCAACTCGGATCGCTCAGCCACACTTGTGAGCCCGCGAAGTGACGCTTCAGGAAATCCGCGCCGACCTTCAGCGCGCCCGAGCCGCCCACCGTCTGAACCGTTGCGATGCGGCCCGCGGCGCGCGCTGCGCTGTCGGTGCCGAACACGAGTGTCTGCGCGGCATCGCGGTATTGCGGCAGGCCCGACATCGGCAGATACGAGCGCGGCGTGCCTTGGGCGACGATGGCCGCTTCGGCTTCGCGCACCGACGACATCACGGGCAGCGTGCCGTTTTCGTCGAAGTAGATGCCGATGCTCAGATTGACCTTGTTGGTGCGCGGGTCACGCTGGAAATCCTCGTTGAGGCTCAGGATGGGATCGCCAGGATACGCGGGGATGTGTTCGAACATGGTTGTGTCTCTGTCTATGTGTGCTGGATGTTGC
This sequence comes from Paraburkholderia steynii, assembly GCF_900100565.1. Taxonomy (NCBI): domain Bacteria; kingdom Pseudomonadati; phylum Pseudomonadota; class Betaproteobacteria; order Burkholderiales; family Burkholderiaceae; genus Paraburkholderia; species Paraburkholderia steynii. The sequence continues at coordinate 80,625 of NZ_FNDI01000025.1, forward strand.
TTGACTCTGCGAGAGGTTGCGAAGGCATGCACCGACGCATGCGAAACAGTGTGTCGAAAAGCGCGTGTTGTCACAATCAATCGATTCTGCACGATTCGTAAGTTACGCTTTAGAATCGGCGGATGGCCCTCACACGCATCACCATACGCCAGTTCGAGGCGTTTCTCGCGATTGTCGACCAGAACGGCATTGCCGCTGCGGCGCAACGGCTGGGGCTGACTTCGTCGGCTGTGAGCCAGTTGCTGGCGGAGCTGGAGCGCGAGCTTGGCTTTCGGCTGTTCGACCGCACGACACGGCGCGTGAGCCTTTCGACGGCTGGCCGCGATTTTCTATCTTCGGCGGAATCGGTGCTGCGGCATTTGCGTGCCGCCGAGCAGACTGCGAGCGACATCCGCAACCGGGCGGCGGGCATCGTGCGGGTCGGCGCGCCGCTGGTGCTGGCGAGCACGGCGATTCCGTTTGCCATAGCGGGCTACGCGACCGAGAAGCCGAAGGTCGTGGTGCGGGTTGTTGATACGGATGTCGAGCAACTGGTGGAGCGTGTCGCGAGTGGCGACGTCGATCTTGCCGTCGGTCCCGATCGGGCGACGGGCGACCGCGTGCAGCGCGAACCGATCTTTCAGAGCCCGTGGGTGTTGTGGTGCGCTGAGCAGCATCCGCTGGCGCGGAAAAGGCGTTTGCGGTGGCAGGATCTGCGGGGCACGCCGATCATCGCGACGGGTCGCGATCACGAAGCGAGCGTCGCGCAGATGTTGGCCGATCAGCCATCGGATGCGCGGATTGCGCCTGTTGAGGTTGTTGATAATGTGACCACTGCGTTTGGTCTCGTTGCGCAGGGGCTTGCGGTTACGCTTGCGCCGCTTTATGTGAAGCCGCTGGCGCAGACGTTTGGGCTTGTGATGCGGCGCGTTGTTGAGCCGGAGACGATTCGGGAAGTGTGTGTTTATCGTCCTGTGGATCGGTCGTTGTCGCCGTCTGCTGATGGGTTTGCGGAGTTTCTTGGGGGGTGTTTGAGAATTTGGGATCGGAGGACGCAGGGCGGTGCTGGGGCGAAGTGAAATGGCGGTGCTGGGGCTGTGCGTTTGGGTGTTATGCCTTTTCGCTGGCATCCGCGAATTGTTAGCGTGCTTCAAGCGTCGCCCCTGTGCGGGGCGGCACCTACTTTTCTTTGCCGCCGCAAAGAAAAGTAGGCAAAAGAAAGCGGCTAACACCGCCAGTTCTAGTGTTTGCCTGAGGGCCCCCAACCGGTCTTACGCTTCACACGGCAATCACGTGACCCATGTTCGTTGCCAACGCCAGGGTCTTACGCTTCACACGGCAATCACGTGACCCATGTTCGTTGCCAACGCTCTTGCGGAGCGCCTCACCCGCTTCACTCACCCGCGCTGCACCATGCCGTGCCAGATAGTCCACGGCCGCCCAGGTGGCAAACTGTGTGTCGGCCGTAGTGCTGCACACGTCTCACTCCGGACCGATAGCGCACGCGTTCCACCCTGTAAGAGCGCCACGCTATACGCCGCGACAACCTACACACAGTTTGCCACCTGGGCGGCACATGCCATTCGCTGCCGCTAGCTCTTGTTCGGGTGTTTGAAGTGGGTGAGGCGATCATTCGAAGCGTTGGCAACCAGCACCAACCAGGGCACTGCCGTGTGAAGCGTGGGGACGTTGAGGGCCCGTGGATAAGAACACGGGCTGGCGGTGTTAGCCGCTTTCTTTTGCCTACTTTTCTTTGCGGCGGCAAAGAAAAGTAGGTGCCGCCCCGCACAGGGGCGACGCTTGAAGCACGAAGGCAACACGCGGATGCCAGCGCAAAGGCAAAAACTGGAAGGCAACGCGTGAAGCACGAAGGCATAGCGCGGATGCCAGCGTAAAGCCAAAGCAAACCACACCAGCGTCGCAGACAAAAAAATCACTCCGCGCTATCAGCCCGACAAAAACCCGCCGCGCCCCCTTAGGCGCATCAACAACATCCCACACCCTACCGCGCCGCACCGCCGTCGCCCACATTGCATTCGAGCGGCTCGCGCGCCGCCTGCAGCGCCCTCCTCACCCCCGACAGCATCCTTGGCGAATCAACAAGCACAGCATCCATATGCAGACACGCCGCTTCGCGATAAGCCGCCGCATCGTTCACGGCGAACGCAACCAGCCACGTATCGGCAGCGCGGCGAAAGCACTGCACCGACGCGGGCGTCCATGTGCGCGCAGCAAAAGTCGAACGCCCTTCGCCAAGCGTGAAGCGCTCGATCACCTCGACCTTGCGGCCCAGTTCGAAGCCCGCTCGCGTTCCGGCTTGCGGCGCATCGCACCGCCCCGTCAGCGCGACGCCGAAGAGCCGCTGACGCGTCGCATCTCGCGACTCGAGCATACGGGCCTGCGGATACTGCGCGAACGCCTCCTGATAATCGGCTTCCGTCGAATAGATCGTGACACGCGGCCACGCATCCAGCGCATCGAGCACACGCGCGACGGCCGCTGCCTGGGGCGCCGCGGGCAACGCCTTCATATCGAGCACGACGGGCACGTCACGCGGAATGATCCGCAGCGCGTCTTCGAGCGTCGGTATGCCAACAGGCTTCGAGCGATACGGCCTGGCCCCCGGCGCGTCCAGCGCCTCGAACTGCCAGCCCGCATTGACGCGCGCCAGTTCCGCTGCCGTCCGGCTCGCCACCGGACCGCTGGCGTCCGTCAACGCCGACAGGTCTTTCGGACGATACAGCACAGGCACGCCGTCCCGGCTCAACTGCAACGTGAGCCAGATGACGTCGGCATGATTCGCGAGCGCGCCCTCGATGGCGGCCAATGTGTTCTCGGGATAATCAGCCGTTCCGCCGCGATGGGCGATCAGCGCCGGCAATGTGCGGGCGTTGTCGGCGTGAAGTGGCGCGACGGCGGAACCTGCCATGCACGCTGAAAGTGCCGTGAGAATCGATAAGGCAAAAACAAACCCCGGTATCCGCATTCGATGCATACGTGTCGTGTCATGAACGCTCGCGCCGCGCGCGGCAACGCGTCATGGTAGACGCGAACCCGACTCTACGCCTCGCGTACGCAAACCTTTGTGACACTTATTGATCGAACGCCTGGCGGTGTGTCGCCCGCGCATCGGAGCTCGGATGCTACTGCTCACGCAGAATCGCGCGCAGCCGCCATCTGGATCAGCGCCTTCGCTTTGGCGAGCGGCTCGACGAGCGACGCCTCCAGCCCATAGCCGTCCACGAGCGCGCCTGTGAGGTCGTCGATGGCGAGCCATGTGACGCGCGCTTCGTCTTCCCACACGAGCGCCTTGAGCGGCAGCAGCAGCCCAGCCAAGGCGTTCGCCTGCATCACGGGCGTGCCGCCCTTCGGGTTGCCGAACACGATCAGACGCGTTGGGCGCAGCGTCATGCCGACTTGCGCGGCGGCGTCGGCCTGATCGATATCGACGAAGATCGTCATGCCTTTGTCGGCGAGCAGGCCGCGCAGCCGCGCGACCGTGATCGAAAAGCCGTGCTCGCTCCTGAACGTCGCTACCGACGCGGGACATTTCGCTGCGGCAGTCATCGCGGACTCCGGAGATGGGACATCACCGCAGTGTAGTCATTGCGATGCAACAACAGAAGCGGAAGCTTGCTCGGCAAGCGCGCGGAAGTTCTCGGGCGTCGCGAAGCCGAGATACTGCGCCTGCATCTCGGGCGTCAGCACTTCGATCAGCGTGCTGTTTTCGATCCATAGCTCGATCACGTCGAAGAAGTTGTTGCCGCGCGTGCAGCGCACGGCACGCCATCCTTCGCGCTCGCCGATCGCGATCACCTGCTCTGCCGACAGCGGCGACGCAACAGCCATATGAAAGCCGCTGTATTGCGCGCGCGTATTCGTCATCGATGCGAGCGGCTCCTGGGTGTCGCCGGGCGTGAGCGTGAGGTTGCTCGGATAGGTCTCGATGATCGTGCCGCGGTCGTCGCCTGCCACCGCCATCCACGCGCCTTCGAAAGGCGAAAACGGCGCGGCGAAACCGCCCCACACTTCGGCAAGCGTGCGCGCGACGCGCTCGGGATTTTGCGTGGGAATGGACGCATGAAAGATCATCGAAACTCTCCAGTGACTCGTGACGTGACAACGACGCTCAGGCGCAATGGCGCCTCACGTTGGGGCCTGCGCGTCGTGCGTTTTCGTTTTTCTTGTCACGCGCGCGGCATGGGCAAAGCAGCGAATTGCTGCATACGCCCAGCTTGCAGCGGCAATGCAGTGAGTAGTAGAACGGAAGCGATCTGCCGCGTTTGAAAACGAAGCAACGGCATAAGCATTCGATGCGCGAGCGTGCGGCTTCGAACGCCATGCTAGGAGCGCAACGCGGTGCCACCAATCGGGAGTTTTACCAACAGCTTTCGATTCGTCCGACGAACCGGCTGGACGCGGCGTACGCGACGCGCGTCTTTCAGCAAACCGCCCGCCATTGCAGCGGGCGGCAGGTCTACGTTTTCAGCAGACTTTAGACAGCCATGACGGTGACAGCCTTCGTCACAAGATAAGCTTCCATCGCTTCCGGTCCGCCTTCCGAGCCGTAGCCCGAATCCTTGACGCCACCGAACGGCATTTCCGGCGTCGGCGTGGCGGGCTGGTTGATCCACAGCATGCCGACTTCGAGGTTCTGCGACAGCAGGTGGACGTTGCGGAACGACTTTGTGAACGCATACCCCGCGAGACCGAACGGCAGACGGTTCGCTTCGGCGATGGCGTCTTCGAGCTTGTCGAAGCCGCGGATTGCGGCGATCGGGCCGAACGGCTCGTTGTTGAACACGTCGGCTTCGAGCGTCACGTCCGTCAGCACGGTCGGTGCGAAGAAGTTGCCTTCCGAGCCGATGCGCTCGCCGCCCGTGGCGACCGTCGCGCCCGTTGAGCGCGCGTTCTCGATGATGTTCGCCATCGCCGTCAGACGGCGTGCGTTCGCGAGCGGCCCGAGCTGCGTGCCTTCAGCGAGGCCGTCGCCGACCTTCAGGCTTTCAGCGTGCTTGACGAGCGCCGCGGCGAACTCTTCGCGGATGCTGTTGTGTACGAGGAAACGCGTCGGCGAGATGCACACCTGGCCGGCGTTGCGGAACTTCGCGCCACCCGCTGCCTTGACGGCGAGCGCAACGTCCGCGTCTTCCGCGACGATCACGGGCGCGTGGCCGCCGAGTTCCATCGTCGCGCGCTTCATGTGCTGGCCAGCGAGCGCGGCGAGTTGCTTGCCGACGGGCGTCGAACCCGTGAACGTGACCTTGCGGATGACGGGATGCGGAATCAGGTAGCTCGAAATCTCGGCGGGATCGCCGAACACGAGGCCGACCGTGCCGGCGGGCACGCCTGCGTCGACGAAGGCTTGCAACAGTTGTGCGGGCGATGCGGGCGTCTCTTCAGGCGCCTTGACGAGGAACGAGCAGCCGCTTGCGAGCGCGGCGCTGAGCTTACGCACTACCTGGTTGACGGGGAAATTCCACGGCGTGAACGCAGCGACGGGGCCGATCGGCTCCTTGATGACGAGCGATTGCGCGTTCAGGTTACGCGACGGCACGACGCGGCCGTAGACACGGCGGCCTTCGTCCGCGAACCATTCGATGATGTCGGCGGCCGACAGCACTTCGACACGCGCTTCCGCGAACGGTTTGCCTTGCTCCTGCGTCATCAGGCGCGCGATGCTGTCGGCGCGCTCGCGCACGAAGCTGGCGGCCTTGCGCATCGTGGTGGCGCGTTCGTTGGCGGGCACCTTGCGCCACGCTTCGAAGCCCTTCTGTGCGGCTTCCAGCGCGCGGTCCAGATCGGCCTTGCCCGCGTGCGCGACCTTGCCGATCGGCTTGCCCGTCGCGGGATTGACGACGTCGAGCGTCTTGCCGCTGGCGGCGTCGCACCACTCGTTGTTGATCAACAGACGGGTATCGGTGTAGCTGCTGGATGTGACCATGCTGTGTTCCTGAGGATTTTTTGCGCGCTGCGCGCGCGGGCTGGAATTCTTCGGGGAATGTTGATGTTAACTGATTGCTGGGAAGTATGCCGGGAGGTGGTGGTTTTTGTTTTTGTTTTTGTCTGCGACGCTGGGCTGGGTTTGTGCCGTTGCGCGGGCGGTTTGGTTTTTTGGGGTTTGCGCTGGCATTCGCGCTATGCCTTCGTGCTTCACGCGTCGCCTTCCAGTTTTTGCCTTTTCGCTGGCATCCGCGATTCGTTAGCGTGCTTCAGGCGTCGCCCCTGTGCGGGGCGGCACCTACTTTTCTTTGCCGCCGCAAAGAAAAGTAGGCAAAAGAAAGCGGCTCACACCGCCA
>NZ_FNDI01000025.1:87007-109856 GCF_900100565.1 Paraburkholderia steynii
GCATTTGCACGGGCAAGCGGCGGCGAATGGTATGTGCCGCCCAGGTGGCAAACTGTGTGTAGGTTGTCGCGTCGTATAGCGTGGCGCTCTTACAGGGTAGAACGCGTGCGCTATCGGTCCGGAGTGAAGCGTGTGTGGCGCTACGGCCTACACACAGTTTGCCACCTGGGCGGCCGTGGAGTATCTGGCACGGCTTGCGGCGACGCGGGTGCGTGAAGCGGGTGAGGCGCACCGCAAGAGCTCTGGCAACGAACATGGGTCACGTGATTGCCGTGTGAAGCGTAAGAACCTTTGGGGGCCCTCAGGCAAACACAAGAACTGGCGGTGTTAGCCGCTTTCTTTTGCCTACTTTTCTTTGCGGCGGCAAAGAAAAGTAGGTGCCGCCCCGCACAGGGGCGACGCGTGAAGCTAGATAACAAATCGCGGATGCCAGCGCAAACGTCAAAACACCGAACGGCAACGCCTGAAGCACAAACGCAAAGCGCGGATGCTAGCGCAAAGCCACGAAAACCACCCAGCGTCGCAGACAAAAAAACCACCCCACCTCATGCGTACTTAAAAACCCCTTGCGCACTAGCAATCAACACCTTGTGATCGACCCACGCCTCAGCGCGAGCAAAGAACACGGACCGTCCTTTACGTTCAAGAAACCCTTTACTAATGACCTTTTCCCCGAGCCCCTTGTCGAGATAACTGATCGTCAGCGACAAAGTAAACGCATGAATCGGGTCCCCTTCACTAAAGAGCCCCGAATACCCCGCGGCAGCGTCAAGCAGAGTAGCAATCGCACCACCTTGCAAGACGCGCTGACGGTTAAGCGTCTCCGGCCGAATCGGCATCGTGAACTCGGCGTAACCGCTCTTCCATTCGGTCAATTCGACCGCGAGCGATTCGAGAAAGGGATTATCGAGTGGCGGCGGCTGCATATGATCTCCTGCGGCGGTTGAGCCCTCATGCTAATCCAGCACCGCGAACCGCAACAGATCAAGCCGTCGCCGACACACTTTCACGCCGCTTTCGGCGGCCCAACGGAAGCCCGCATCGACACCGTCACGGGAAACTCGCGAAAGATATCCCACTTGGTCCCATAGCACTGGTTGATGAGCCAGCGCACCGCGTTCTGCGTGAGTTCAGCAGTCGGAATATGCACCGACGTCAAAGCAGGCGCCGAATAAGCCGCCGAGTAATCATCGTCATAGCCGATCACGGACACATCGCCGGGCACCGAAATGCCCAACTGCTGAAACCGCGCAAGCGCGCTGACGGCCATCGTATCGTTCGCACAAAAAAGCCCCGTAAACGGCACTTTCGATTCAAGCAACTGGCACGTCGCCGCATACCCACCTTCCGGCGAAAAGTCCGATTCGATCAACGGCACCGACTCACGCGCAATGCCGTGACGCGCCAGCTCGTCGAAGAAACCTTCAAGCCGCTCGATATTGTCCGATGCCGTATACGGCCCCGAGATCACGGCAATCTTGCGATGCCCATGCTCCAGCAGCGTCGCCGCCGCAATTTCACCACCGCGCCGATGATCGGCGCAAAACGACGCATCAGGCAACGCATCGAACGCACGGTTCAGAAAGACCATCTTCGGATGCATCCGGTGCAACTGATCAAGGTCTTCATCGTGCAGGTCGTGACTGATCACGACGACGCCATCGCAATCGCGCCCGATCAGAAACTGCACGGCTTCGAGCGCCTGCTCGCGCGGCGTCGACTCGCCGCACCCCGTCGCCACCACCACGTGCCGGTGTACCGAGCGCAGTTCGAGATCGGTCTGCTTGAGGATCGTGCCGTAGTAAGAGCCGAAGAAAGTCGGCACGAACAGGCCAATGATGCCCAGTTGCTGCGTGGCCATCGCGCGGCCAATCGACGAAGGCCGGAAGTTGAGTTCGGCGATCGCGGCCTGCACGCGTGCCGCCGCCTCGGCCGATACGGGTCCTTTGCCGGAAATGGCGCGCGAGGCTGTCGAGAGCCCCACGCCCGCCAGCTCCGCTACATCTTTGAGGGTCGCCACGGTGTCTCCGTCCGCTTGTAGTATTGGGCGTGCCGTTCAGAGGCGCGCCCCGCCCGCCTCGTCGAACAGCGATATATGTGCGCCATCGATCGCGAACGCCACTGAATCGCCAACGGCAACGGGCGTTTTCTCCTGATCGATCGACGCTATCTGAGTGCCATGATAATCGAGCCAGATAACCCGGTGGTTGCCCATTGGTTCGATAAGCGACACTTGCCCGCGCTGATTCGAGTCCGCGCCGATCCGCACGCGCACGTCCTCGGGCCGCACGCCCAGCACGCACGGCTTGCCGTACTCGGGCTGCGCGGCGAACGCGTAGGGCGTCACGTCGAGATCAAGCTTCGCGCCCATGAAGCGCACGCCGTCACCCTGAGCATGCAGCGTGCCGTTCAGCAGGTTCATCGCCGGCGAGCCGAGAAAGGTCGCGACGAACAGGTTCGCAGGGCGTGCATACACCTCGGCGGGCGTGCCGAACTGCTGGATCACGCCGCTCTTCATCACGGCCATCCGCGTGGCGAGCGTCATCGCTTCGACCTGGTCGTGCGTCACGTAGATCATGGTTGCGCCAAGGCGCTGATGCAATTGCTTCAGTTCGCGGCGCAACTCGGTGCGCAGCTTCGCATCGAGATTCGATAGCGGCTCGTCGAACAGAAACACGTCGGCTTCGCGCACGATCGCGCGTCCGATCGCCACGCGCTGCCGCTGTCCGCCCGACAGCTGTGACGGCTTGCGCTTGAGCAAAGGCCCGAGTTGCAGCATGTCGGACGCGCGCGCTACACGTCGTTCGATCTCCGCCTTTGGCGTGCCGTTGATACGCAAAGCGAACGACAGATTGCGCTCAACGCTCATCGTCGGATACAGCGCATACGACTGGAACACGAGCGCGATGCGCCGGTCTTTCGGATCGGCCCATGTCATGTCCTCGCCACCGATCTCGATGCTGCCTTCCGTCACGTCGATCAAACCGGCAATGCTGTGCAGCAGCGTCGACTTGCCGCAACCCGACGGTCCGAGCAGCACGACGAATTCACCGGCGCGTACATCGAGATCGAGCGCGTCGATCACCGTGTTCGCGCCCAGCTGGATTTTCAGGTCGCGGACCGCGACGTTTGCAATATTCGGTACGGTTGCCATATTCGTCCCTTAACCCTTCACTGCGCCGGACGCGATGCCGCGAACGAACCAGCGGCCCGATATGAAATACACGGCGAGCGGCACGACGGAAGTCAGGATCGTCGCCGCCATGTTGACGTTGTAGATCTTCTCGCCCGTCGTCGTGTTGATGATGTTGTTCAGCTGCACCGTCATCGGCAGGTTGCGCGTGCCTGCGAACACGAGCCCGAGCAGGTAGTCGTTCCAGATGTTCGTCACCTGCAGAATCATCGCCACCACGATGATGGGCAGCGACATCGGCAGCATCAGTTGAAAGAAGATGCGCCAGAAACCGCCGCCGTCGATGCGCGCGGCCTTGAACAGTTCCAGCGGAATGCCCGCGTAGTAGTTGCGGAACAGCAGCGTCATCACGGGCATGCCGAAGATCGTGTGAATGATCACGATGCCCGGCAGCGAGCTGAACAGATGCACGCTCGCCAGCACGCGCACCATCGGGTAGATCATCACCTGATACGGAATGAACGCGCCGAGCAGCAATACGCCGAAGAACATGCCCGCGCCGCGCGGCCGCCAGAACGACAGCGCATAGCCGTTGATCGCGCCGATCACGATCGAGAACACCGTGCTAGGCACGACGATACGCACCGAGTTCCAGAAACCCACGCGGATGCCGTTGCAATCGAGTCCCGTGCATGCCGACTGCCACGCATCGCTCCACGGTTGCAGCGTGAAGTGCGCGGGCAGCGCGAGCAGATTGCCCAGGCGGATTTCGTCCATCGGCTTCACCGACGTCACGAGCATGACGTACAGCGGCAACAGGAAGAACAGCGCTGCGATGATCAGAAAGCCATAGATGCCGAGGCGCGAAGGCGAAAAACGCTTCTTGTGCGCATGACGCCGCCGCGACACGCGAGGGGACGAATCAAGCGTCGTGCTCATCACACCTCCTTGCGCGACGCGCTTCGGCTGCGGGCATACAGGAACGGCGCAAGAATCGCGAGCACCGTCGCGAGCAGCACGATCGACGCGGCCGACGCGAGCCCGATATTCGCGCGCCCGAACAGATAGTCCATGATGAACTTCGCGGGCACTTCGCTCGCAGTGCCGGGACCGCCCTGCGTCATCGCAACGACGGCGTCGAACAGCTTCACCACGGCGACGAACAGCAGCACGAACGCGGTTGAGATCGACGGGCCGAGCATCGGAATAACGATGCTCACGTAGACGCGCCAGCGCGGAATACCGTCGATGCGCGCCGCCTTCCACAACTCGTCGTCGATACCGCGCAGGCCCGCCAGCATCACGGCCATCACGAGACCCGACGCCTGCCACACGGTCGCGATCACGATCGTATAGATCACGAAATCCTGATCGACGATCCAGTCGAAGCGCGCATGCGTGAAGCCCATCTTGTGCAGCAGCGACTGCGCGCCAAGCTCGGGGTTGAGAATCCATTGCCACACGAGACCCGTCGCGACAAACGACATCGCGTACGGATACAGGAACACCGTGCGCAACACGCCTTCCGCCATCACGCGTTGATCGATGAAGATGGCAAGCAGCATGCCGATCACGAGACACGCGACGATGAAGCACACGCCATAAATCGCGATGTGCTGCAGCGACACGAGCCAGCGGTCGTTATGAAACAGCCGCACATATTGCGTGAAGCCGACGAAGTCGTTCGACGGAAACGTGCGCGAGTTGCTGAGCGACACGCGCGCCGTCCACAGCATCGTGCCGAGATACGCGAAGACGACCGTGACTACCATCGGAATCAGCGCGATCCATGCGGCGAGCGACCAGCGCTTCCTCAACGGCCGCCCGCGCGTCTTCGCGACGGGCCGCCGGCTCGCCGCCATCTCAGGCAAGGCATGCGACTTGAGCGTGCCCATCGCGCGTCAGCCCTTCAATGCGCTGGCAAAGGCTTTTTGTGCATCGTCGACCGACTGGTTCTTGTTCCAGAAGTTCGTGATGACGTCCGTCAACGCGCCCTGCATGTCAGGCGACAGGAGCATTTCGGGGTTCGGCAACTGGCGCGACTTGTCCTTCATGATCGCGATGCCCTCCTTCGCGCATATGTCCAACTGATTCACGTCGACGTCGGGCCGGATCGGGATCGAACCTTTCTTCGCGCTGAACGCGACCTGTGCCTGCGGCGAGGTCATCACCGTCGCGAGCAGGTTCTGCGCCTTGATCGCCGTCGCGTTGTCGGTTTTCGGGAACACGAACACGTCGCCCGCCACCAGATACGGCGAGCGCGGACCAAAACCGGGGAAGCAGCCGAAGTCCTTGCCGGGCGCCTGCTTGGCCGCCGAAAATTCGCCCTTCGCCCAGTCGCCCATGATCTGCACGCCCGCCTTGCCGGAGATCACGAGCGCTGTCGCGTCGTTCCAGTTGCGTCCCGGCGAGCCGGCATCGACGTAATCATGCAGCTTCTTGAACGACGCGAGCACCTTCTTGAACGCATCTGATTTCACCGCGTTCTGGTCGCGGTCGCGATACACCTTCAGATACAGATCGGGTCCGCCGACATCGGCGAACACGGCATCGAACGTGATCTTCTCCTGCCACGGCTGGCCGCCCAGCGCGAGCGGTATCACGCCCGCCTTTTTCAGCTTGTCGAGATCGCCGACGAATTCATCGAAGCTCTTCGGGTCGCCCGCAATGCCCGCTTTCGCAAACACCGGCTTCGAATAGAAGAACCACGCGGGCATGTGGATATCGACGGGCGCCGCGTAGTAATGGCCGTTGACCTTGATGCTGTCGAGTATCGATTGCGGGAAGATGGCTGCCCAGTTCTCCTTCGTGGCGACGGCATCGACGTTGTTGAGCAGGCCCTGATCGATCAGGTCATGAAACTGCTTCGACGTGTTGAACTGCGCAGCCGTGGGCGGATCGCCGCCGACAATGCGGTTGATCGCGGTCGCACGCGCCTGGTCCGCGCCCGCCACGGCGTTGTCGACCCATTGGCCGCCCGCCTGGTTGTACGCATCGGCGAACTGCCGGATCGCCGCCGATTCGCCGCCCGACGTCCACCAGTGAATCACATTCGCCTTCAACGGCTCCGCTTGCGCGATGACGCCCGTGATGGCCAATGCAAGTGCGATACCGCTTTTCAACGCCCACTGTTTTCTGCTGTTCATTCCGTCTCCTTCAGGCTCGAGGCCCGATTTATCAGGTCGACTGCTTATCAGCTTCTTGTGACTGCGTGTCAGCGCGTCGTTATCAGCGCTGCTGTTTGCGCGTCTCGATGAACTGCGCGATCAGCTCGCCGCTGCGTTTGACGGTGCGCTGCTGCGTGCCGTAATCGACATGCACGACGCCGAAGCGCCGCTCGTAGCCGAACGCCCATTCGAAGTTATCCAGCAGCGACCAGACGAAGTAGCCGCGAATATCGACGCCCTGCTTCACGGCCTGATCGACGGCGGCCAGATGCCGCTTGAGGAACGCGATGCGCTGCGGGTCCTCGACACGGCCGTTCTCCACCTTGTCGTCCGAGGCCATGCCATTCTCGGTGATATAGATGGGCGGCAGGTTCGGATACGTGCCGTGAAATCCCGTCAGCAGGTCGCGCAGTCCGTCTGGATGGACTTCCCAGCCCATCTGCGTGCGTTCGACATCGGCCAGCGGCGCGTCGACGAAACCATGCACGCCGTCGCTCTTCACATTGGTGCGGAAATAATAGTTGATGCCGAGAAAATCGAGCGGCGCGGCGATGGTTTGCAGGTCGCCTTCGAGCACGAGCGGCTCGGCGCCCGGCCACAGCTCCCATAGATCGGCCGGATACTCGCCCTTCAGAAGCGGATCGAGAATCCACGCGTTGTGCTGCACCTCGAACAGATGCGCGGCGCGCTGGTCCGCTTCGCTCTGCGTTGCAGCCGTACCGCGCCCCACGTTCGCCACGATGCCTTTCATCGACGACGGATCGTTTGCGCGCAATACCTGCGTCGCGAGTCCATGCGCAAGCAGCAGATGATGCATCGCCTGCGTCGCGTAACGCACGTTCGCAAGACCGGGCGCGTGATGGCCGTTGCCGTAGCCGAGGAACGCCGAACACCACGGCTCGTTGAGCGTCATCCACGCGTCGACGTGGCCCGACAGTTCGCGGCTCATCAGGTCCGCGTAGTCGGCGAAGCGATAGGCGGTCTCGCGGTTGAGCCAGCCGCCGCGATCTTCGAGGTGCTGGGGCAAATCCCAGTGATACAGCGTGACGAAAGTCTGCAAGCCCTTGTCCTTCAGCCTGCCGAGCAGCCGCTTGTAGAAATCGAGACCCTTTGCGTTCGGGCGACCCGCTTCGTCCATCACGCGCGGCCAGGCAACCGAAAGCCGGTACGCCTCGAAGTTGAGCCCCGACAGCAGGTCGAGATCGCTTTCCCAACGGTGATAGTGATCGCAGGCCACCGCACCCGTGTCGCCCGCGAGCACCTTGCCCGGCGTCGCGGAGAACGTGTCCCAGATCGACGGCAGGCGGCCGTCCTCGTTGACGGCGCCTTCGATCTGATACGACGCCGTTGCCGCGCCGAGCAGAAAGTCCTTGCGCCAGAGAACGGAGTCGGCGGACGGCGTGAAGGGATCGCTTTGCTGACTGTTCGACTGAATGCCGCCGGTTGCCACTGCATCGTATGCCACGGAACCTCCTCTCGCTGAATGGTTTGACGCGTGTCTGAAACGAATCGATCGACGAAACGAAAGCCGGAGTGGAAGCGCTTCCACATGACCTGCGCACGATATCAGCGGCCCTTTCGGCGCAGCAATCAGGGTTTGTCTGGATCGGACAGAGCCCGTCCGAAATCGCCATGCAACACGCATGGCAATTCGGATCACGACAGGGGCGCGTTTCATTTGTCGTGACAATCAATCGGTGCCGGTACACAACGCGCAACGGGGATTGCTCGGCCAATGTCTCGGTGTTTTCCGACACCTACGGGTTGAACCGGAAAGAAGGTGATGGCAGACCGTTAAACTGAACTGTCGATGCGGAAACTTTGGCGCATCCTTTTAAAAATGAGAGCCCAATGCGAGCGACGAGCACTCAGGCCAACGGCATCGTTCCTGCGCTGACGAGCATCCGCTTTCTGGCGGCGCTGACCGTCGTCCTGTCGCATTACCGCGAACTCGAACTGCTCAATACGCCCGTTTCGTTCTTCAATTTCGTCGATGGCGGGCGCTCGGCTGTTTCCCTCTTCTTCGTCCTCTCCGGCTTCATTCTCACGTACACGTATCGCGACGAACTCGCGACGCAAGGCCCGCATAATTTTTACGTCGCGCGCGTCGCGCGCATCTATCCGAACATCCTGTTCGCGCTTGCCATTGCGTCCGTTACGACTGCATACCTCGTGATCTCGCACAACGATGTGCTGTTTCTCAAGTGGTTCGCGCTGAAGACATCGATCAATCTTTCACTGGTGGTGAGCTTCATTTGCCAGGTGTTCCTGATCACCGCCTGGTTCCCGTTCGCCGCGATCAATCAGCCGTGGAATGGTCCAGCTTCGAGCGTGTCGTGCGAGGCGTTTTTCTACGCGCTCTTTCCGTTGATCCTCGCTCGCTTCGTGAAGATGCGCGCATCGACGCTCGCCGTTACGCTGCTCGGCATCTGGATCGCGCAGGGCCTGATGATCCTGTTCATCATGGCCGCGTTCCCCGTCTCGCGCAGTCACTTCCTTGCGGGCACGCTGCCGCTGTGCCGGATCGCCGAATTCATGCTGGGCATCGGCGCGGCGCTCGCATTCCAGACCTTGCGCACGCGCGGTGTGTCGATGCATGGCCGTGGCATCGCGCTGGTGTCGGGTTCCGTCGTCGTGCTGATCGTGCTCGCGCTGTGGCAACCCACGACGCCCGTGTTCTATCCGCAGAGCCCGTTCTTTGCGACCTTGATTCTCGGCCTCGCGCTGCTGGAGCGGCCCGTAATCGGCCTGCTGAATCAGCGCTGGCTCGTGCAATTCGGCGAAGCGAGTTATGCACTCTTCCTGATTCATGTGCCGCTTGCGTATCTCGCGTGGCTGGTGGGTTTTCGCGCGAGCAACGGCTGGATTCCGCTCACGTGTACGCTGCTGCTCAGCGTCATCGTGTTCACGTATTTCGAAGAGCCGATGCGGCGGCGCATTCGCAGGCGCTTTCGCAGCAAGCCGCCCGTGCCCGCAAGCGTGGTTGCGGAAACCGTGCCGGTCGATCCAACCGTGACAGTCGGCCCCGGCATGAAGCCGAGCTGAGCGTCCTCTTCACACACAAAACACAAACGGCGCTTCACGCGCCGTTTGTGTTTGTACGTCTGCCTTGTTCATTTACGCCCAGTGCGCCGGAATCCACACGCGGCCGATCCAGTGCCCCGGAATCCAGACAGCGGGACGCGGCTTCGGTGCGACATACACAACGTGCGGGGGCGGCGGAGGAGCGACGACCACCACACGTGCGGGCGGCGGCGGCACGACGACGGGAGCCGGCGCGACCACCACCGCGGCCGGCGGGGGCGGCGGAACCACGACGACGGGCGCAGGCACAGGCGCGGCGACAACCACAGCGGGAGGCGGCGCGACGATCACGGGCGGCGGCACCACGACAGCCGCGCCAACCGTCGTCGTGCCCGTCACCACAGCCGTGCCGCCCGTCGTGACAACGCCGCCATGCACTACCGTGCCGCTCGTCGTCACGGTGTTGCCGTGCGTGCCTGTCGCGCTGCCCGACGTGACGACCACGCCAGGTGCCACGCTCGTCGCGCTACCCGAGTGTGTGACCGTGCCGCCGTTGCTGCCCGTCACGGTGCCCGAGCGCGAGCAGGTCCAGCCGCCGCAGTTCGTCGATGCCGAGTGGTTGTAGCTGTTGCCATTGCCGCCCGTCACCGTTCCCGACGACGAATATTGGCCGGCGCCGTTACGCGTCACTTCACCCGACGTCGATGCCGTCTTGCCGTCCGAGCCCGTCATCGTGCCCGTGTGCGAGCAGGTGCCGCTTGCGCAGCTGGTGTCGCCGGAATGCTGCACCGAGCGGCCGTTGGGTCCGTAGGCCGTGCCCGAGTTGGAAAACTGGCCCGGCGACGTACGCGTGACGCTGCCCGAGTTGCTCGCCACGCCGCCGTAGGGGCCGGCCACGCCGCCCGCGTGATTGCAGGTGCCGCCGCTGCAGTAGCCGCCGTGCGCGCCGTTGTATTCGCCATGCGACGTGTACGCGGTGCCGTGGCCGTACCAGCCGGCCCACGCGGGCACGCTGACGAGCGACGCGCTTGCGCCGATCACCGTCGCTGCCGCTGCCAGCGCGATGCGGCGCGAGATGCCGCCCGACACGCCGCGCGCAGCGGATGCCGACGAACGATTCAGCAGACCAGACAACGAAGAGAAGATGTGCGAGCGGGTTTTCACGGCAGTGTCCTTCACGGTTCGGGCCACTTGGCGTTTGCAGTGGCGACGGAATGAATCGTAGAAGAAACTGCCCTTCAGGTCAGTTCATAAACTATGTCGAGAAATGTCACAACCCGTGTCACGGAGGGTCACGGCGACGTGCAAAAAATGCCTGCGCCGTGACCTGCGTGCGTGCGATGAAATGCTATGAAGAGCGGTCGCGTCCACGTGCGCGGGTCGCGCCCGTGACGACGCCGATGCCGAGCAGAATGACGGCGACGATCAAGACGTAATGCTGCGCGACGTGCATGGTGACGAGGGCCCACGACACGCCGCCAATGAAAATCAGCCAGCCGATCAGATAAATGGCCAAGGTCATCGGGTTCTCCTTTCCGCTTTGACATGCAAGCTTTTTGCAAGAACCATGCCGCGTGGAAAGGGAAAACACGATGCGTTTCTTCAGCCCTTATGCGATGACGTCGGTGCCGTCGTCGGCGGGTTCGACCTTTTCGGATTCGCGCTCGCGTCGGCGCTGCTTGCCGCGTCCGGCGCGCGCGCGCCGCATGTCGATCAGCTCGCCATACGACAGCCACGCACCCGAGCCGCCCGACTTCGCCGCGTACATTGCGGCGTCCGCGTTGAGCAGCAGCGCTTCAGCGGAATCGCCGTCCGCCGGGAACTGGCTGATGCCGATGCTCGCGCCGACGGCCATCGGCTGATCGTCGATCATCAGTTCGTCGTCCAGCGTGCGCACGATGCGCGCGGCGATCGCGGGCGCCGCATCGGCGGAACGCTCGCCTTTGACGAGCACGATGAACTCATCGCCGCCCAGGCGCGCGACGATGTCACCCGTATGCAGCACATCTTGCAAACGGCGCGCGACGACGGCCAGCACGTCGTCGCCGACGGAATGGCCGTATTGATCATTGATCTGCTTGAAGCGGTTGAGGTCGATGAACAGCACGGCGAGCCGCTCGCCGCTGACCCGCGCCCGGTCGATGGCTTCCTCCAGCTTCTGCATGAAGAGCATCCGGTTCGGCAGTCCCGTCAGCCCGTCGTGGCTCGCGAGATGCGTGAGCTCGTGCTGCTTGCTGCGCAGTTCGTCCATCTGCAGGCGGATCTCGCGGCGCATGCGGTCGAAGCAGCGCGCGAGCACGCCGATTTCATCGGTGCGCCTGAGTGGCAAGGCGTCCACCGTGTGCTCGGAGAAAAAGTGCGTGGCGGCCTCCGCGAGACTATGCAGCGGGCGCGTCAGCGCGCGGGCGAACAGAATGGCGAGCAGGATCGCGAACGCGCTGAAAATCAGCACCATCCGCACGATGCTGTTGCCGAGCATGTTCGCGCCGACCAGCACCTCGTGCAGCGGCTTCCCGAGCCCGATCACGATGAAGCGGTTGCCCTGCGATTCGCCAAACGGCCGGCGCACGAACGAGAATACGTGGCCCGTCGCTTCGTTCGGTTGCGTGAGTCCGTTCATCAGCACGGGCTGGGTGGACTGCTCGAACAGCGGTTTCGTTGCCGCGAAGCTTTCCTGCATGAACACGCGCCTGCCCTTGTCGAAGCCGAACGTCAGCGACGGGTCGGGATGCACGAGAAAATCGCCCCACTCGTTGGCGAGATAGACTTGATAGTCGGCGGGGAGATCCGCTTGCGAGAGCCGCAACAGGCTCGCGAGATCGACGTCGATCACGACCACGCCGACCACGTCGCCGCGCGCGTTGGCGACGGGCGTGCCGACCCGCAGCGTCGGCTTGCCCTCCGCCGCGTGCGCGCCGTGCTCGTGATTGACGGCAATGGGGGAAATGTAGACGCGCCCCGGCAACAGCGCGAGCGTATCGAACACATACGCGAACTGTCCTTTCTCCTGCAGCGCGCTTTCCTGCACCCGCACCGTGCCGCCCGATTCACGGTCGATACGGATGAGTTCCAGCCCATAGTGGTTGCGCGCGATGAGCCTCACCTGCAGATACTCGGGATGCTGCGCGATAAAACTCGCGAACACCTGCGCGAGCCGGTCGCGCGTCGGGTTGTCGGTGGATTTGCCGTCGTCGTTGAGCGCGACGGTCGCGGCCGACGGCATCGTCGACAGCACCAGGGCGTCCGCGGCGATGTCGTTGATCGCCATCGTGAAACGCTGGCCGAGCAGTTCCGTCGACGTGAGCAGACTGCGCTCCGCTTCATGCACGAGCATGGTGCGGTTCGCGCGATACGCGTAGTAGCCCGTCGTGCCGGACGCGAGCACGCCGATCAGCGCGAGCAGCACCGAGAGCTTGAAGGTGAGCCCGGGGCGCATCATCAGAAACGCTCCGGACGGTCACCCGAGACGATACGGCTCCACAGCGCCTCGCGTTTGTCGATGTTCTCGACGGGCTCGATCCAGAGAATGTGGCTCTTGTCCGAGTTTTCGGGCGGCTCGGTGAGCGTGTTGGCGAGACCCTGGCGCTGCGTCAACAGCTGGCTGACGTCCGGCTCCAGCATGTAGTTGATCCACGCGAGCGCGAGCGGCCGGTTCGCCGCTGCGCTCGTCATCGACCAGCAGTCGAGCCATGCGAGCACGCCTTCGTCGGGAATCACATAGCCGACGTCGGCGCCCGCGCGGCGCAGCAGTTCGAGCTGCTGCGTGCCGTAGTTGCCGAACATCAGCGCGACCTTGTGCTGCACGAAGAACGCAGCGGCCTCTTCCGGCAGGTTGTAGTACGTCAGCAGATTGCGCCGCAGATCGATCAGCTTGCGCGTGATGGTCTGCATCTGAGCGCTGTTCAGCTGAAACGGATCGGAGTAACCGAGCGCGAGCGCCGTGAACGAGAAATTGTGCTGCGCGCTGTTGTAGTCGAGTACCTTGCCGCGATAGCGCGGGTTCCACAGTTCGTTCATCGAATGCGGCGCGACGCTCACCTGCTTGCGGTCGTAGATGAGACCCATCGTCGAATAGGTGAACGGAATCGCGTAGACGGCGCCTTGCTTCGTCAGTCCGTCGATCGACGACAATGCGCGAAAGCGCGGCAACTGCCGTTTCGTATTCGGCAGACTGTCGAGGTCGAGCGGCGCGAGCAGATTGTCGTGTGCGTAGCGCTGGATTTCAGCCGTATTTGCCGCGAGCACGTCGAACTGCGGCGCCTTGCCCTGATGCATTTTGTCCCACAGCGCTTCATCGGAATCGATCAGCGTGACTTCGACTTTCGCGTGATAGCGGCTCTCGAAAGCTTTCACGACGTCGGGGTCGGCATAGCCCGGCCATGCGAGCACGCGCAGCACGTTCTCGGCCGCTGACGCATGCGCGATCAGCATGCAGCAGCCGATAAAAAGGATGACTGCGTCAAGGAAACGATTGGGACGGACAGCCGCGTGCGCGGTGCGGGCAGGCATGCCCCGCTGCCAGACACATGCATTTGAGTAGCACCACCGCATTTCGTCTGTCCTTATTGCGATCCGACTTCAATGCACTTTAAAGCGCACACCAGGGGCGGCATCGGCTCGATGGCGGTGATGCGGCCGCCACATACGAGGGAAACGGCTTTTGGTCGCGGGCGAGAGACGCGCGACGCTTTTCTTCGGGAGAAGGAACAGCAGTCTAGCGGAATCGCGCGCGCCAAAATATACCCTGTTGTGGTCTAACTGCAGATAACGGCCTGCATGGCCGCTTCTTTAACGATTGGCGGGCTCGAACTTTTCAAACAGCGTTTCAGAAAATTACCGGAGGTAAGGTGCGTGGGGCGCACTTCAATTTTTCGTGCGTTTCAAACTGGTGTTTGGATTTGGCTTGTTTTGTAGGGGTTTTATGTATTTGCTGGGAAGGGTTTTTATGCCATTGCGCTGGCATTCGCGTTTGAGCCCTGTGCGGGCGGTTTGATTTGGTTTGGTTTGGTTTGCTTGTGTTTGCGCTGGCATCCGCGATTTGTTATCTAGCTTCACGCGTCGCCCCTGTGCGGGGCGGCACCTACTTTTCTTTGCCGCCGCAAAGAAAAGTAGGCAAAAGAAAGCGGCTCACACCGCCAGCTTTTGTGTTTGCCTGAGGGCCCCCACAGGGTCTTACGCTTCACACGGCAACCACGTGACCCACGTTCGTTGCCAGCGCTCTTGCGGTGCGCCTCACCCGCTTCACGCTCCCGCACTACAGCGCGCCGTGCCAGCTATTCCACTGCCGCCCAGGTGGCAAACTGTGTGTAGGCCGTAGCACCTCACACGCCTCACTTCGGACCGATAGCCCACGCGTTCCACCATGTAAGAGCGCCAGGCTATACGACGCGACAACCTACACACAGTTTGCCACCTGGGCGGCAGAAACCATTCGCTGCCGCTAGCCCAAGTTCGGGTGTTTGAAGTGGGTGAGGCGCTCATTCGACGCGTTGGCAACGAGCGCCAACGGAGACGTTGCCGTGTGAAGCATAAGACCCGTTGGGGGCCCTCAGGCAAACACAAGAACTGGCGGTGTTAGCCGCTTTCTTTTGCCTACTTTTCTTTGCGGCGGCAAAGAAAAGTAGGTGCCGCCCCGCACAGGGGCGACGCCTGAAGCGCGCTAACGAATCGCGGATGCCAGCGCAAAGGCTAATACACCGAACGGCAACGCCTGAAGCACGAACGCATAACGCGGATGCCAACGCAGAGGCATAAAAACCAAGCGCATCGCGAATGCCACCGCAAAGGCAGAACCCCCAAAAACCCCAAACCTCCCGCACGAACCCCTGCGTGCAAATCTACTGTATGGACGCCATCACGCGTCCCCCCTTCTGCACACTACCCGCCGGATGCAACTCAAAACAAAACGCGGTGCCAACGCCATCCCGCTCAACAAGCCGAATCTGGCTATCATGCAACTGCAGCATCCTCTGCACGATCAGCAACCCCAGCCCCCCGCGATGCGCGCCACCCGACGTAAACGCACGCTGGAACAGACCCGCCCGCACTTCTTCCGACATCCCCGGCCCGGTATCGCTCACGGTCACCGACACCTTAGCGTCCCGCACCACAAGATCAACATCAACAGCGCCCGCATCCGGCGTATGACGGATCGCATTATCGAGCAGATTGGTCAGCACACGTTCGATCATCCCAAGGTCCGCCGTCACGTTCGGCAACCGCGGCGGAATGCCCGCTCGCAGCTGGATATGCCGCGCTTCGGCAGACAGCTCGAACTTCTGAAACACGTCCTGCAACAGATCGACCAGCGAGAAATCCTCAAGCGCAAGCTGCACGTTCCCGTGCTCCAGCCGCGCGAGTTCGAACAGCGACTGCGCAAGCCTGCCGACCTTCACACTCTGCCCAAGCGCGATAGCCAGATAACGCTTGCGCTCGGCGTCGCTTAGCGTGTCCGACTTCATCGACAGCGTTTCCAGGTAGCCGTGCAGCGAAGTCAGCGGCGTACGCAGATCGTGTGAAATGTTCGCCACCAGTTCGCGCCGCTCCTGGTCCTGCCGCGTCAACGCGCGCCATTGCTGCCCGATGCGCTCGGCCATCTGCGCGAACGTCGATTCGAGCGTTGCAATTTCGTCGCGCGAATTGGAAGGCGACGGGCGCGCCGCGTTGGCAATCGCGGGTTGTGTATCCGGCTCGCCATTCGCATCGAACTTGCGCATCGCGTCGGTGAGACGGCGCAGCGGCCGTGTGATCAGCCCGAACGCCATCAGACCCGCCACCAGACCGAGCAGCGCGACGACCGCCATCGACCATAACGTCGTGCGCAACACCGAGCTAGCTGCGACGCGTGCGGCGAGCGCGTCGTGCGCTTCGCCCTGCAACACGACGTACAGGTATTCGGGCGGCCGGTTGCTCGCGTGCGGCAGCAACGCCGCGCTGAACACCTTGCGCCCGTCGACGCTGCGCGGGTCGTCGCCGAGTATCGGCAGCGGATCGCCAGCGATGAACTCGCGCACCGGCCGCACGTCGACCTGCATCCGCTTCAGGTGTCCGGCGGGCGCGTCGTCGCCTTCGATACGGCCGTTCTGATCGAGCAGATACACCTCGACGCTCGGATTGACCACCATCAACTGCCCGAAAATCTCACGCAACGCTTCCTTGCGCGAGCCGTCGTTGCTGTCGTCCGCCAGTGCCGGACTGCGCGCGATATGCGAGGCGAGATCGCGCGACAGGCTCTGGATCACTTCCTTTTCGTGCAGATCGCTCGAACGTATCTGCAGCCATGCCGACGCGCCGCAGCACGCGAGCAGCAAGATGGAAAACACCAGCGACAACCGCTGTGTCAACGACAGGTTCACGACGCGTCTCCTTCGTGCGCCGCAGGATCGGCGACGAACTTGTAGCCTCGCCCCCACACCGTCAGGATGCGCGTGGGCTGCGCGGGGTCGGCCTCGATCTTCGCGCGCAGCCGGTTGATGTGCGTATTGACGGTGTGCTCGTAGCCTTCGTGCTGATAGCCCCACACGGCGTTCAGCAGATCCATACGCGAGAACACCTTGCCCGGACGGCTCGCGAAGAAGTACAGCAGATCGAACTCGCGCGGCGTCAGTTCGATCCGCTTGCCGTTGACGCTCGCCTCGCGCGTGAGCGGATCGATGAACAGTCCGGCGAGGTTCAGGCTGCCCGCTTCCATCCGCGCATCTTTCGCCATCGCATCGACGCGTCGCAACAGCGCCTTCACGCGTGCGACCAGTTCGAGCACGGAAAAAGGCTTGGCGAGGTAGTCGTCCGCACCGAGCTCCAGACCAAGAATGCGATGCACTTCGCTCGAACGCGCGCTGGTGATGATGATGGGCGTATAGCGCGCCATCGCCCGGGCGCGCCGGCAGATCTCCAGGCCATCGACGCCCGGCAGCATCAGGTCGAGGATCAGCGCATCCCAGTTGCCCTGCTCCAGCAACCGCAGCCCTTCGTTGCCGTCGGCGCTATGGACGACCTCGTAGCGTTCGTCCCGCAGGTGCAGGCTCAGCACATTCGCTATGTCGACATCGTCTTCGACGATCAGTACGCGCTTTGGATGGTCCATCGGCTGGCTTGAATCAACGTGGGATTGAATGCAGGGATTAAACGTTGCCATACAACGTTTACAGCACTGACATTGTGCAGAATTTTCGGCCGCCGGGTTATCACAATTAATTTAAGTTTTCGTGAGGACCCGGATATCAGAGCGGACTTACGCTACGCCATATTCAATCGAGTCGCACCAAGGAGCACACGATGAAAAGCCGCAGGCGGTTCCTGTTATCGGGCGGCAGCGCGCTCGCTGCGCTGGCCGCGCTCACGCACTGGCGGGCGTTTGCGGCGGGAACGCCGGGCACAGCGGACGCAAAGGACGCAGCGCCCGGCTCACCCGCGCGCTTCGAAGTCACGCGCACCGATGCGCAATGGCGCGCGCAGCTCACGCCAGCGCAATATCACGTGCTGCGCGAGGAAGGCACGGAGCGCCCGTTCAGCAGCCCGCTGAACGACGAGCATCGCAGCGGCGTGTTCGCCTGCGCGGGTTGCAGCCGTGAACTGTTTTCGTCGCGCACGAAGTTCGACAGCCATACGGGCTGGCCGAGCTTCTGGGCCCCGCTCGATCATGCTGTCGCGACGCGCGAAGACGGCTCATGGGGCATGGTGCGCACGGAAGTGCATTGCGGGCGCTGCGGCGGCCATCTGGGACATGTGTTCGACGACGGCCCGAAGCCCACGGGCTTGCGCTACTGCATGAACGGGCTCGCGATGACCTTCACACCGCGCGCCGCCTGACATCTTCTTTCATCGCCCCAATTCGCACGATCAACCAACCAAACGATCATGTTACTCATTGTCCTCGCTTACCTCGGCGGCGCTCTCACGATCCTGAGTCCGTGCATTCTGCCCGTGCTGCCCTTCGTCTTCGCGCGCGCCGACCAGCCGTTCGCACGCTCCGGCCTGCCGCTGCTCGGGGGCATGGCGCTGACGTTCGCGCTCGTCGCGACGCTCGCAGCTGTCGGCGGCGGCTGGGTCACGCAGGCCAACCAGTACGGCCGCTGGATCGCGATCGTGCTGCTCGGCGTGTTCGGCCTCACCCTGCTGCTGCCGCGTCTCGCCGACCGTTTGATGCACCCGCTCGTCAGCGCGGGCAACCGGCTGTCCGAGCTTGCGCAGGCGGACGGCGCGAAGCCGCGCATCGGCTCGTCGTTTCTGCTCGGCATCGCGACGGGCCTCCTGTGGGCGCCCTGTGCGGGCCCGATCCTCGGCCTCGTGCTGACGGGCGCCGCGCTGCGTGGCGCAAGCGTCGGCACGACGCTGCTGTTGCTCGCCTATGCGGCGGGCGCGGCGACCTCGCTCGCCATCGCGCTGCTGATCGGCGGACGGGTCTTCACGGCGATGAAGCGCTCGCTCGGCGCGGGCGAATGGGTGCGGCGCGGAATCGGCGCGGCGATGCTGTGCGGCGTCGCGGCCATCGCGCTCGGCCTCGATACGGGCGTGCTGACGAAGGTATCGACGGTGGCGACGAGCGGCATCGAGCAGCACCTGGTGGACAGCCTGTCGCCGCGCAAACCCGCCGGCGACGCGATGATGTCGGCGAATGTATCGAACGATGGCCCCGCCATGATGAAGGCCGCCGACACGCTCCCTGCCTCAGGCGACGCCACGCCGCCCGCAGGCACGATGATGCGCGCATCGGCTGCGGCGGCACCGTTGCCTGTCGAGGGCACGCTGCCGTCGCTGGCGGGCGCCGTGCAATGGCTGAACTCGCCGCCGCTCACGAATGCGCAGTTGAAGGGCAAGGTCGTGCTGGTCGATTTCTGGACCTATTCGTGCATCAACTGCCTGCGCACGCTGCCGTACGTGAAAGCGTGGTCGCAGAAGTATCGCGACATGGGGCTCGTCGTGATCGGCGTGCATGCGCCGGAGTTCGCATTCGAGCGCAATATCGATAATGTGAAGAAGGCCACGCACGATCTCGGCGTCGACTATCCGGTCGCAATCGACAACAACTATGCAATCTGGCGCGCGTTCGGCAACCAGTACTGGCCAGCCCACTATTTCGTCGATGCGCAGGGTCGCGTGCGTCATCATCACTTCGGCGAAGGCGAGTATGAACAGTCGGAGAAAGTGATCCAGCAACTGCTCGTGGAAGCCGGTCATCCCGAAGCGGCTCAGGTGGCGACGGGTCTCACGCAGCGCGCGAAAGGCGTCGAGGCGGCCGCCGACGGCAACGACATGATGTCGCCGGAAACGTACATCGGTTATGCGCGTGCCGAGAACTTCGCGTCGCCGGGTGGCGAAGCCGAGAACCGCGCGCACACCTATGCCGCGCCGTCGAGCCCCGACGTCAACGATTGGGGACTCGCGGGCACGTGGAAAGTGGGCGCCGAGCACGCGACGCTCGCCGCGCCGAACGGACGCATCGTCTATCGCTTCCATGCGCGTGACCTGCATCTGGTGCTCGGGCCGGGCGCTGCCGGCAAGCCGGTGCATTTTCGCGTGACGATCGACGGCGCCACGCCGGGCGACGCGCGCGGCACCGACGTGAGCGCCGACGGCACGGGCGTCGTGACGGAACAGCGTCTCTATCAGCTCGTGCGTCAGACGGGCGACGTAGCCGATCACACCTTTGCGATCGAGTTTCTCGATCCGGGTGTCGAGGCGTACGCGTTCACGTTCGGCTAACCGGATTCCGACTGACTGCACATCACCCTGTTATTCGAGGACTATCACCGTGAACAAGAAACTCATCGCAAGCGCATTGGGCTGGAGCCGCACGTCGGCGGGCAGGATCGTGGCGTGCGTCGCCATCGGCGCGGGCGCCCTTGCGTGGCAACACGTTGCGTCGGCGGAACAGGCGGTCCGGATTCCGCCGCCCGCGCAGGACGAAAAAGTGGGCAGCGTACACACGGAAACGGCTGTCTTCGCGGGCGGCTGCTTCTGGGGCGTTCAGGGCGTGTACGAGCACGTCAAGGGCGTCCAGCAGGTCGCGTCGGGCTACGCAGGCGGCGCGGCAAACACCGCGCAGTACGAGACCGTGAGCGGCGGCGACACGGGGCACGCGGAGTCGGTGCGGATCACGTATGACCCGACGCAGATCACGTATGGCCGGTTGCTGCAGATTTTCTTCTCGGTCGCGCACAATCCGACCCAGTTGAACTACCAGGGACCGGATCACGGCACGCAGTATCGTTCGGTGGTGTTTCCGCAGAATGCCGAGCAGCGTGGCATCGCGCAGGCTTATATCGCGCAGTTGAACGGCGCGAAGGTGTTTTCTGCGCCGATCGTCACGAAGATCGAGGACTTCAAGGGCTTCTATCCTGCCGAGCAGTATCACCAGAACTATCTGGTGCTGCATCCGGATTCGCCGTACATCGCGATCAACGATCTGCCGAAGATCGATTATCTGAAGAAGATGTTCCCGGATGTCTATCGCAACGATCCCGTGTTGCTGAAAGCGTCGGCTTCATGATGGTGGCGCGCCGCGCGGCCTGATGTGGCCTGCGGGTTGGCCACGGCCGCGCGGGGCGTTGTGGTTGCGTCGTCTTTTACCCGCCCACGGCGTCGACGATCCGTTTGCACATCGCCTTGTCGGGGTATGGGCCCACGCCTGCCTGCACGTTGTCGGCCATGTACTCGGGGCGTCCCGTGCCGGGAATCACGACGGTGACGGCCGGTTGCGCGAGCACGAATTTCAGCAGCAGTTGAGCCCACGTCGTGCAGCCGATGTCGGCGGCCCACGCGGGCAGCGGCGTCTTGCCGACGCGCGACAGCAACCCGCCGCCGCCGAACGGCTGATTGATCACGACACCGATGCCGAGATCGCGCGCGAGCGGCAGGATGCGCTGTTCCGCGTCGCGATCGTCGGCGGCGTAGTTGACCTGCACGAAGTCGGGCTTCTCGCTGCGCATCACGCTGGCGACTTCATCGAACGCGCCTGACGTGTAATGAGTAATGCCGATATAGCGAATACGCCCGCTTGCTTTCCAGTCGCGCAACGTCGCGAGCTGCGTGCGCCAGTCGACGAGGTTGTGAACCTGCATCAGGTCGATCTTCGGTTGCTGCAGGCGGCGCATCGACTCTTCCATCTGCGCGATGCCTGCGGCTTTGCCTTGCGTCCACACCTTGGTCGCGACGAACGCCTTGTTGTGCGCGTCGAGCCGCGTGAGCAGCGTGCCCGCGACGGCTTCGGACGAGCCGTACATCGGGGATGAGTCGATTGCCGCGCCGCCCGCTGCGAACAGAACTTTCAGCACTTCGGCGAGCCGCGCCTGGCCGTTCGGATCGTCGCCGACGTCGAAGGTGCGCCACGTGCCGCAGCCGACGACGGGCAGCGGTTCGCCGGTTGACGGGATCGCGCGCCGTTCCATGCGAGGCGTTGATTTTTGCTGGGCGGCGCCGAGGGATGGAATGGACATCGCGAGGGGCAGCATTAGCGCGCGTTGCAGGAAGTCGCGGCGCGCGGACGGTCGATGAGGACGCATTGACGTTGCGTCAGCCCGGACGGCGCGCGATGAAGTCGATCTCGACTAGTGCGTCGCGCGCGAGGCCTGTTACGCCGACGCAGGTGCGCGCGGGCAGCCGTCCCGGCGGGAAATGCGCGGCGTAGACGGCGTTCATCGCTGCGTAGTCGCGTTTGAATTCAGTGAGGAAGATACGCGCCGATACCACGTGTTCGAGGCCGAGACCGATGCCCTTGAGCACCAGCACGAGGTTGTCCATGACGCGTTTGGTTTGTGCGGCGACGCCCTCGGGTAAGGGGGCGGTGTCGTCGTCCGGGGATGTGGGCATCTGGCCGGTGACGAAGACCCAGCCGCCTGATTCCGTCGCATGGGAGAATGGGCCGACCGGCGTCGGGGCGCCTTCGATCATCCAGAACTGGGTGGGTTCGGTCATCGGTTTGGGTTCCAGGGTTGTTTTGTTTCGGTGGTTGCGGCGCTTGGTTGAATGGCAAGGTCATACCTTAGCGCGGATTTTTTTGTTATGCAGAAGGGTTTTTGGTTTTTGGTTTTTGGTTTTTTGTCTGCGACGCGTTGGGTGGTTTGCTCGTGGTTTCGCCGGCATCCGCGCTATGGTGTTTGCTGTTCAAGCGTCGCCCCTGTGCGGGGCGGCACCTGGTTTGTCTGCGACGGCTGGTTGGTTTGCTTGTGGTTTCGCTGGCATCCGCGATTTGTTAGCGTGCTTCAAGCGTCGCCCCTGTGCGGGGCGGCACCTACTTTTCTTTGCCGCCGCAAAGAAAAGTAGGCAAAAGAAAGCGGCTAACACCGCCAACATCTCTCACTGCCTGAGGGCCCCCAAAGGGTCTTACGCTTCACACGGCAGCATTTCTGTTCGCGTGCGTTGCCAACGCTACAAATGAACGCCTCACCCGCTTCAAATACCCGTACAAGTGCCAGCGGCAGCGAATGGTATGTGCCGCCCAGGTGGCAAACTGTGTGTAGGTTGTCGCGTCGTATAGCTTGGCGCTCTTACAGGGTGGAACGCGTGCGCTATCGGTCCGGAGTGAGAC
>NZ_FNDI01000025.1:109866-151204 GCF_900100565.1 Paraburkholderia steynii
GCCGCCCAGGTGGCAAACTGTGTGTAGGTTGTCGCGTCGTATAGCTTGGCGCTCTTACAGGGTGGAACGCGTGCGCTATCGGTCCGGAGTGAGACGTGTGCAGTACTACGGCCTACACACAGTTTGCCACCTGGGCGGCGATGGACTGTCTGGCACGGTGTGCCGTAACGCGGGTGCGTGAAGCGGGTGAGGCGCAGCGCAAGAGCGCTGGCAACGAACGCGGGTCACGTGATTGCCGTGTGAAGCGTAAGAACCTGCGGGGGCCCTCAGGCAAACAAAAGAACTGGCGGTGTTAGCCGCTTTCTTTTGCCTACTTTTCTTTGCGGCGGCAAAGAAAAGTAGGTGCCGCCCCGCACAGGGGCGACGCGTGAAGCACGCAAACGAATCGCGGATGCCAGCGCAAAGGCTAATACACCGAACGGCAACACCTGAAGCACGAACGCAAAGCGCGGATGCCAGCGCAAAGGCACGAAAACCACTCAGCGTCGCAGACAAAAAAAATCACTCCACGCCAGCCGCCCGACAAAAAACCCGCCGCGCCGCCTTAGGCGCATCAGCATCAACCTCAACAACATCCCGCCACCACCGTTCCCCACGATGCGGCGCCTCCAGATCAAGCCTCTCGCCCATCCGGGGAGTCGAAAGCGCAATCCCGCGCGCAGCGGCAAGTCCAACGACACGCTCAAACGGCTCCTGCCACCGATGCATCGCCAGATCGAACGTCCCGTTATGAATCGGCACCAGCCAGCGACCACGCAGATCGACATGCGCCTGCACGGTATCGTCGGGTTGCATATGCACGTAAGGCCACTGCGCGTCATACGCGCCCGTCTCCATCAAGGTCACATCGAACGGCCCGAGCCGCTCGCCAATCGCCTTGAAACCGTCGAAGTACCCGGTATCACCACTAAAAAACACCCGCAGGTCATCATCGACGATCACCCACGAAGCCCACAACGTGCTATTCCCATCGAACAGACTACGCCCCGAGAAATGCTGCGCAGGCGTCGCCGTCAACTGCACGCCGTCAATCTCGACACCCTGCCACCAGTCAAACTGCCGCACCTTCGACGCATCGACACCCCACTCGATCAGCCGGTCGCCAACCCCCAGCGGCGTCA
Organism: Paraburkholderia steynii; assembly: GCF_900100565.1. Classification (NCBI taxonomy): domain Bacteria; kingdom Pseudomonadati; phylum Pseudomonadota; class Betaproteobacteria; order Burkholderiales; family Burkholderiaceae; genus Paraburkholderia; species Paraburkholderia steynii. The sequence continues at coordinate 110,988 of NZ_FNDI01000025.1, forward strand.
GAAACACGCCCGTCGTTTCAGCCAGCGCAAGCACCGTCTCGCGATCCAGATGATCGTAGTGATCGTGCGACAGAATCACGCCGCGCAACGGCGGCAACGCTTCACGCGCAATCGGCGGCGCATGAAAACGCTTCGGCCCCATCCGTTTGAACGGCGACGCACGCTCCGCAAACACCGGATCGGTCAGCCAGAACTGACCGCGCAGCTTGAGCAGCATCGTCGAATGACCAAGACGGAAAAGGCTCCGGTCCGGCGCGGCGTCGAGATCCGCGCGCGTCAGCGCATCGACGGGTAGCGCGCCGGACGGCTCGGTGCCGCGAGGCTTGTTGAGCAGCACGTTCCACACAATTCGCAACGTCTTGCCCAACCCTTCGACAGGGCGCGGCTTTACGTTGCGAAAACGCTCGCCATTGTGCTGCGGCGACGTGCTCGACAACGCGCGGCTGCGCTGCGCCGCCGTGAATCCCAAAACCTGACTGATAGAGCCGATGATCGATTTCATGCGAAGCGTCACTCGAGACAGAAGGTAGACTGCACAGTGTAGTTTATTATCTCGAAAAGTAAACCCATCGGTGTAAAATTAAAAGATGGACGACAGCACCACCCTTCCCCGTCTGACCGATCGCAAGCGCGCGGCCGTCATCGAAGCGGCCATCGACGAATTTCGCGCGGCCGGTTTCGACGCGACCAGCATGGACCGGATCGCCGCGCGCGCGAGCGTGTCGAAGCGCACCGTGTACAACCACTTTCCCAGCAAGGAGGCGCTGTTCGCAGCGATCCTCCAGCAACTATGGGACGCCAGCAAGGCGGGCGATGCGCCCGGCTATCGCGCGGACCAGCCGTTGCGCCCTCAACTGATCGAATTGCTCGCGCAGAAGCTGCGGCTGTTGAACGACGAGGCGTTCATGTCGCTCGCGCGCGTCGCGATCGCGGCGGGCATTCATTCGCCGGAGCGCGCGCGGGACATGGTGGCGCGCATCGGTGAACGCGAGGAAGGACTGACTGTGTGGATACGCGCAGCCGCCGCCGATGGCAGGCTCGATACGCCGGACCCGGCGTTCGCCGCGCAGCAGTTGCATGGTCTCGTGAAGGGCTTTGCGTTCTGGCCGCAGGTGACGATGGGCCAGCCGTCGCTGACAGCGGACGAACAGAAGACAGTCGCCGAGTCATCGGCCGATATGTTTCTGGCGCGCTACGGGACGGGCGTTAACGGCACAGCCTGATCTCGTCCGTCACGCGCATCATTCATGCGCCGCCAACCCCATCAGCGTATCCCCGAACCCGCCCCGCACCTTCGACGTAATCCGCGCGCTCGTCACCACACGCGGCGCCGCGCTCCACGCGATCCGCGCACCCGTCTCGACGAGCAGCCCCACCAGCGCGACATCCTCGCTGCACGTGAGCGGCGGAAATCCGCCGACGCGGCAATACGCGCGCGCCGACACGCCGAGATTCGCGCCATGAATATGCCGGTGCCCATCCGCATTCATGTACGCGCGATAAAACGCTTCGCGGGTCAACTCGTCGTGCTCGCGCCAGTCTTCGACAAGCACGGGGCCGCACACCGCTTCCGCATCGAGCGCGAGTTGCGCGACCAGCCAGTCCGGCGCGACGCGGCTGTCGGCATCGGTGAACGCGAGCCAGCGCACGCCCTGCTCAATCAGCGTCGCCGCGCCCGCTGCCCGCGCCTTGCCGACGTTGCGCACATCGAGCGTCAACGGATGTGTGTCGAAGCAGCGCGCAATCGACTCGGACCCGTCCGTGCAGCTATCGAGCGCAACGACGATTCTCACCAGTTCGCCGCGCAATTCTGGATGCGCAGCCGCGATCCGTGCCGCCTGCAGACAATCGGCAAGCAGTTCCTCTTCGTCGTGCGCGGGGATCACGATGCCGATCATGCGAGCCCCTCGTATTGCGCAACCGAGTGCCCATCCTTCGACCACACGTCCAGCAGCAGATCGTGCTCCGCATGTTGCACGAGGCGGTTCAGCGCGGGCAGCGCGTCGAAGCGCGCGTGTACATCGTCGGCTGTTTGCAGCTTGCCTTCGAACGGATGACGCCAGTGGCACGCGACCAGCGTGCCATCCGCCGTCAACGACGCGCACGCGCGCCGCGCAAGTTCCGCCGTCGCTTCGCGCGACAGGTAGTAGCACAACTCGCCGATCACGATCAGATCGAAGCTCGCGTCGGGCCATTGGTCCGGCACCGCGCGCTGCTCGACGGTGACGTTGCGCACGCCTGCGAGACGTTCGCGCGCAAGTCGCACGGCGTGGTCGCTGATGTCGCACGCGTACAGGCTGTCGCAACGCTGCGCGAGCAGCGCCGATAACTCCCCGTTCGAACACGCCGGCTCAAAGCCCGACCGATAGCGCTCGCGCGGCAGCGCCGCGATGGTCAGCAGACGCTTGCGGCGCTCATACCAGCTCGCGCGATAGTCCCAGGGGTCATCGTCCTGTCGGTACAGATCGTCGAAATAGGCGGCTGGGAAAGACATGCGTGCGAACCTCAGTCGCGTCCAGCATGAAGTCCAAGGTTCCAGGGCTCGCCTGGTTCGTCGTCGAGCAGCGTCCGGCCGAGTGCGCATTCGTCGCGCTCGGCATGGCTCTGCCGCAAAAACACAGGCAGATCGGCGATCGCGCGAGCGAACCACGGGTCCGTGCAGAACGGCGCCGCGCCGAGCGCGCGCGACACGTGCTGCATCACCTGCTCCGCCGCCTGTTCGACGGCTACACGCACGCGCAGCGCGCATTGCTGCGCATCGTCGCGCGGATGCCCGTCGATCCATGCGGCCGACTCGCGCAGCAGCGCGGCCACGGCGGACAGTTCGGCATCGGCGGCGCCCAGATGCGCGCACGCGTGCGGATCGTCGTGACGCTTGACGCTGTCGCGCAGAATCGACGCAAGCGCCGCCGCGCAGCCGTACCAGCACGCCGCAATGCCGGCGCCGCCGTGCCAGAAGCCCGGACGCGACAAGTACGCATCGGCGTTGCCGACCTGCACGGCGCGCGCGCCATCGAAGCGCACGCTGCTCGTGCCCGTCGCGCGCATGCCGACGGCTTGCCAGCCGCCCGGATCGATGGCGATCGCCGGCTGCGACAGTTCGACGGCAGCCAACACCGGCTCGTCGCCGCGCCATGCCGTGACCAACGCATGCGTGACATGCGGCGCACCCGAACACCAGGGCTTGGTGCCTTCGAGCGTCAGCGCGTTACCGTCCGCCGCATGCGCGATCAGCTTCGCGTTCGGCGGCTCGGCGGCCCACACGGCCCAGTTGCCGTCGTCCGCGAGTTCGGTGCGGCCCAATTCCGCGAGGATGGCGAGCGCGTCGGTGTGCGCTTCGTAGAGCTTCACCAGCGACAGGTCGCATGCCGCAACGGCTGCGAGGCCGCGCCAGCGCGTCGCCGTTTCGCCACGGCCCGGCAGCGGCAGCCAGTCCATGCCCCGCGCGCGCAGGGCATCGAGCGTGGCCGCGCGGCTGGCCGCCTGCTCGTCACTGAAGCGCACGTTCGCCAGATAACGCTCGAGGGCAGGAACGAGCGCATAGCGTTTCGGCTCGATGTCGGCGCCCGGTTCCTCGTCAGACAGACGCAGTCCGCTGTTGATGTACCACGCAGCGGGCGCGGCGCGCCGCAGGGGATCGTGGCCGATATCGTTCATGCAAACCTCCATGGCAAGCTTGGGAGAGTGTTGGGTCCAACGTTGCATCCGCCCATCAAACAGATGCGTTGCGAGCGACGACGCAAGCGGCATGCCCATGCGAAGCCACGTGTGCCGTTCCGACGTAAGCTGTCTACGGACGTCTATGGACGCAAGGCGCGAGACGGCATGCCGATTGCACCCGTGAAAATAAACGCCCTTCGCGCGCGGCTGACGGCATGCGCCGCGCGGCCGGTCTCCACGAGGAAAACCATGGCCACGAACACGAACACCAACATGCAAAAGGTCGCCCTGCTCTCCGACCTCGCCGACAACGGCATGAAGCGCGTCGAGGTGAACGGCACACCGATCCTGCTGATACGCCGCGGCGACGCCGTGCATGCGTACAGCGCCGACTGTCCGCATGCGGGCGCGCCGCTCGAACAGGGCGCGATATGCAACGGACGGCTCATCTGTCCGTGGCACAAGGGAACCTTCGACATCGAGACAGGCGCGCTCGTCGAACCGCCCGCGCTGTTGCCGTTGACGCGCTATCCGGCGCGCGTCGAACAGGACGATGTGCTCGTCGACAGCACACCGGAACCGTCCAGGCCCGCCACGTCCACGGCAGCGGACAAGCGCACGTTTGCGATCGTCGGCGCGGGCGCGGCGGGCGCGGCCGCCTGCGCGGCGCTGCGCGAAGCAGGCTTTGCGGGCCGCATCGCACTGATCGATCGCGAGCCACGCACGCCGTACGACCGCACCGTGCTGAGCAAATTCGTGCCGTCCGGCGAGATGTCACCCGACGAGATTCCGCCGCTGCTGCCCGACGACTTCTTCGCCACTCATTCGATCGACGTGATTCAGGCCGAGGTCACCGCGCTCGATGCGACGGCGCGGCGCATCGATATCGGCAGCGCGCCGTCGATTCACTACGACGCAGCGCTCGTTGCAACGGGCGGCATACCGAAGCGGCTGTCGTTGCAAGGCAGCGATGCGGCCGGCGTGAAGTCGCGCATCTGCCTGCTGCGCAATCGCGACGACGCGCGACATCTCGTCGAGGCGGCTGAGCAAGGGCAGCACGCGCTCGTGCTGGGCGCGAGTTTTGTCGGGCTGGAAGTCGCGTCGGCGCTGCGCGAGCGCAAGCTGCGCGTAACGGTCGTATCGCCCGGCAACGTACCGTTCGAAAAGCAGTTCGGCCCCGAACTCGGCAGGCTGTTCATGCGCTTGCATGAAGCGCATGGCGTGCGCATCCGCATGGGCCATCACGCGCGTTCCGTCGGTGCGGGCGGCGCGGACGGCGCATTGCGCGTGACGCTCGATAACGGCGAAGCGGTAGCGTGCGACTTCATCGTCGCGGGTATCGGCGTGACGCCGGCGACGGATTTCATCGGAGGCGTGAAGCGCAACGACGACAGAAGCATCAACGTCGATGCATCGATGCGCGCAGCTGACGGTCTCTATGCAGCGGGCGACATCGCGCGCTTCGAGTTGCCGTCGCACGGCGGCGAGCGTGTGCGGATCGAGCATTGGCGCGTCGCGCAACAGCATGCGCGCATTGCGGCGCACGCGATGCTCGGCATCCCGCCGAAGGAAGCGTACGTGCCGTACTTCTGGACGTATCACTTCGGCAAGACGTTCGAGTATCTCGGCCACGCAAAACACTGGGATCAAACGAAGTTCACCGGAACGCCGGATACGTTCGAATTTATCGCGCTGCTCGGCGAGAAGGGAAAACTGGTGGCGGCTGTCGGTTGCAATCGCGAGAAACAGACGGGCATGCTCGTGGAAGCGATGCGCAATTCATTGAGTCTCGCCGACGCGATGAAGATTGCCGAATCCGCGTGAACGGCAACACGATCCTCAGCCGTCTGCCCGTCTGCCCGAGGCGTTTTCCGGAGACGGCGTTCGGCACGCGCGAAGCGCCCCGTGCGCTCGACGTCGAAACGGATGGAGCCCGCTCCGCGCTCCGTGTGGTGGCGACACATCGGGGATTCGCGCACTTATTTCCGCATTCGATACACCGCGCATGCCCGTGCAGCTGATGGGCGATCTCAACGCGTGGTTCGTCTGGGGTCACGTATTGCGCATGGCCGTCACACCCGTTTCCGGTCGGCTCCTGCGCCTTGCACCCTTCCGTCGCGCCTGCCCGCATTCCCGCTCGACCGCATCTGAATGCATCCCGCCGACCGCCTGATCGACGCGACGGTGCATCGCAGCATTCCCCCGCGTGCGGCATCCGGTCACTTACCACTGGCCGCGAGGGTCGCGCGGGAGCATGATTAGAAGTTCGCGGTGAAGCGCAGGCGCATCGCTTGCGCGCTCTGCGGGTTCGTTCAACTTTCTTCATGGAGCAGCCAATGGTCAGAAAGAATTACGCCCCGGACGAAAACGCCCCACGTCAACCGTATGCGGACAAGGATGCGGGCGTCGGCATGGGTCGGATCACGCTCGACGATGATGACGATCTCGACGACGACCTGGACGATGAAGAAGAGGACGATGCGGAAGGCTCCCGCTAACGTCTAGCGAACTGACGGAGACGTAAGGAAAAACGCAGCGCGCGGTGTGATGCCGGGCGCTGCGTTTGTTTTTGGGCAACTGACTTTACACGTGCCTTTCGAAAGGCCTTTCGGCTCGCCGTTCGGCTCGCCGTTCGACGGGTCACGTCATACGCCCTTCGACGGCGCGCTCAACCTGTACAGACTGCTGCCAGGAGGCTCGCGAAGCCCGAAGCGCCACGCGAAAGCAACGAATGAACCGCGGGGAGCGAACTGTCCCGCGTCAGTGTTGCGCGTCGAGCGCGGCCTTCAGTTGATCGAATGAATAAGGCTTGCGCAACGCCGTCCATGTGAACGGCAGCGATTCGTCGTGTAACGGCGCATCGTGACCGGATGAGAACACCACGTGCTGCGCGGCGTGCATGGCGATCGCCGTGCGCGCAAGGTCGAGGCCCGACATGCCCGGCAGCGTGAGATCGGTCAGCAACACGTCGAACGGATGCAGTTGCAGGCGTTTCAGCGCCTCTTCTGCATTGGCCACTGCGTCCCAGGTGTGACCGAGCAGTCCGAGCAGCTCGCATAGGGCGTCGCGGGCATCGCGATCGTCTTCGACGACGAGAATGTGCAGCTTGCGCGGCGTGGCGGCCTGCGCCGCGTCGCGCGTCGCGCGCGCCGTGCCGTCGTCGAACACGTCGCGTATCTTGCGCGCGAGCTGCGAACGGCTATATGGCTTTTGCAGCAGATCGGCGCCGCGCCGCAGTTGCGCGTCGAGGCCCATCGTGTCGCGCGTGTGGCCCGACGTGAACAACACCTTCAACGACGGCCGCATCAGTTGCGCCTGACGCGCCATCTCGGGACTCAGCAGCGGACCGGGCATCACGACATCGCTGAACAGCAGATCGACCTTCGCGCCGCTGCGCAAAACGGTCAGCGCCTCCGACGCGTCGTTCGCCGTCAGTACGCCGTAGCCAAGTTGCGACAGCATGTCGACCACGGTCAGCTGCACGCGCCTGTCGTCTTCGACGACGAGCACGGTTTCGCTTCCGCGCAGGTCTTCGTCGGACTCGATCCCGGCCTGAACGACAGGCCGCGCGACAGCCGGGTCTGTCGAGCGCGGCAGATAGATCGTCACCGTCGTGCCGACGCCCGGCGTGCTCGCCAGTTCGATGTGCCCGCCGCTTTGCAGCACGAAGCCATAGGCCATGCTCAGGCCCAGCCCTGTGCCTTCGCCTTCGGGCTTGGTCGTGAAGAACGGATCGAACGCGCTCTCGACGACTTCCGCGCTCATGCCCACGCCTGTATCGGTAACGGTCATCTTCACGTACTCGCCCGGCTCGACCTGCGCGGCCACCGCGGCTTGCGCGTACAGCATCGCGTTCGACATCCCGAAGGTCAGCATGCCGCCCTCGGGCATCGCATCGCGCGAATTGATGGCGAGATTCAGCACGACGTTTTCCAGCTGATGCGTATCGACCAGCACGTTCCATAGCTCGCCGCTCGCACGCGATTCATGGACCCGCACCTGCACGCGCTCGCCGAGCGCGCGGCGCAGCAGGTCTTCCATGCCGTGCAGCACGTCGCCGAGATGGCTCGTGACGGGTTGCAGCGCCTGGCGGCGGCCGAACGCGAGCAGTTGCGACGCGAGCTTCGAGCCGCGCTCGACGGCCTCGATCGCGCGGCCGATGCGCGCCCGGCTCCACGCATCGTCGTGGCGTGCGCCGAGCAGCTCCAGATTGCCGCGCAGCACTTGCAGCACGTTGTTGAAGTCGTGCGCGACGCCGCCCGTCATCTTGCCCAGCGCTTCCATCTTCTGCGCCTGAAACAGCGCGTTGCGGGTCTGGTCGAGTAGTTCGGCCGCCTGGCGGCGCTCGGTGATGTCGCGCGTGATCTTCGCGAAGCCGATCAGCACGCCGTTCTCGTCGCGGATCGCGTCAATCACGACATGCGCCCAGAACCGGCTGCCATCGCGCCGCACGCGCCAGCCTTCGGCTTCCCAGCGGCCTTCGCGCTCGGCCGTTTCCAGACCGCGCTGCGGCACGCCCGCCGCCGCGTCTTCCGGCGTATAGAAGCACGAGAAATGCGAGCCGATGATCTGCTCGTCGGTGTAGCCCTTGATGCGCCGCGCGCCCGGATTCCAGTTGGTGACGCAGCCTTCCGGCGACAGCATGAAGATCGCGTAGTCGTTCACGCCCTGCACCAGCAACCGGAAGCGCCGGTCGCTTTCGCGGGCGGCGTCGGTGGCCTTCTTCTTGTCGCTGATGTCGCGCACGACGCGCCCGTAGCCGAGCAAGTCCCCGTTCGGTGCGTAGAGCGCCGTGATGATGACGTTCGCCCAGAACAGGCTGCCGTCCTTGCGCACGCGCCAGCCTTCCATTTCGTAGCGGCCGTCTTCACGGGCACGCTGAAGGCCGAGTTCCGGCAGGCCTGCGCGCTGGTCTTCAGCGGTGTACATGACGCGCACGTGCTGGCCGAGGATCTCGTCGGGCTGGTAGCCCTGGATCGTCTCGCCGCCGCGATTCCAGCTGATGATTGTGCCGTCCGGCGCGAGCGCGAAGATTGAATAGTCCGTGGTGGATTCGGCCCACAGGCGCAGCCATCCGCTGCTGAAGTTGGCGGCGCGCGTGGTCGTGCCGCTCGCCGCGGCGCTTTCGTCCGCGTACGGTTCAGGCGGCATCGCGTTGTCGCCCGCCGCGCTGCCGATGTCCTTGTCGTCGTCGCTCATCGCCTGTTATCGGGCCTCACTCTGCGCGGTCATTGTATAAGCACCGGCAGGCTGTCGGCATGCCGATCAAACCCTATGCCGGCCACTCTTAACGCGGTTTCGAGCGCCTCAGAATGGAAACTTCGTCGTCGACAGGATTTCCTTGAGCACCATGAAGCTGCGGATCTGCCGCACGCCCGGCAGGTATAGCAATTGCTCAGCGTGCAGCCGGTTGAAGCTCTCGCTGTCGCGCGTGCGCACAAGCATGAAGTAGTCGAATTCCCCCGTCACGACGTGGCACTCCATGCAGCCCGACACTTTTTGCGCGGCCTTTTCGAACGCGGCGAAGGTTTCGGGCGTCGAGCGGTCGAGCACGACGCCGATCACCACCAGCATCCCCGCGCCGAGCGCTTTCGGATCGAGCAGCGCGACCGTCGCGCGGATCAGTCCCATTTCCTTGAGCCGTTCGACGCGCCGCAGGCACGCGGGCGCGCTCAGCTTCACCTTCGCCGCCAGCGCGACGTTCGAGATCGACGCGTCCTGCTGAAGCTGCTTGAGGATCGCGCGATCGATGCGGTCGAGTTGCGACAGCGGTGTGGCCTCTTCGGCAGATTGGCTGCGTAATTTTGTTGCGCACATGGCTTATCAAAAGAAACGAATGAAGGCTTGATGGTTTCAGTTCGTTTTTAAAGTAACTTCGACCCAATTATTTCGCAAGCTCATTTCGCGGGGTCTTTCCTATCATGTCTGTCAGCGCGGCACCGTTCGCGCCCTTCCAGACAACGGACCTCGACCATGAACCTGCAACGTTTCCCCCGCTATCCCCTCACTTTCGGGCCGACGCCGATCCAGCCGCTTGCGCGCCTCTCCGATCATCTCGGCGGCAAGGTCCAGCTGTACGCGAAGCGCGAGGACTGCAACAGCGGGCTCGCGTTCGGCGGCAACAAGACGCGCAAGCTCGAATACCTGATTCCCGAAGCGCTCGCGCAAGGCTGCGATACGCTCGTGTCGATCGGCGGCATCCAGTCGAACCAGACGCGCCAGGTGGCCGCCGTCGCCGCGCATCTGGGCATGAAGTGCGTGCTGGTGCAGGAAAACTGGGTGAACTATTCCGACGCCGTGTATGACCGCGTCGGCAATATCCAGATGTCACGCATCATGGGCGCGGACGTGCGGCTGGTGCCCGACGGTTTCGATATCGGCTTTCGCAAGAGCTGGGAGGACGCGCTCGACAGCGTGCGCGCGGCAGGCGGCAAGCCCTATGCGATTCCCGCTGGCTGCTCGGATCATCCGCTCGGCGGACTGGGTTTTGTCGGCTTCGCGGAGGAAGTGCGGCAGCAGGAAGAGCAACTGGGCTTCAAGTTCGACTACATCGTCGTGTGCTCGGTGACGGGCAGCACGCAGGCGGGGATGATCGTCGGCTTCGCGGCGGACGGACGCGCGGACCGTGTGATCGGCATCGACGCATCGGCGAAACCGGAACAGACGCGCGAGCAGATCACGCGCATCGCGAAGCGCACGGCCGAACAGGTCGATCTGGGCCGCGATATCACCGCGCAGGACGTCGTGCTCGATACGCGTTACGGCGGCCCGGAATACGGCTTGCCGAACGAAGGCACGCTCGAAGCGATCCGCCTGTGCGCGCGGCTCGAAGGCGTGATGACCGATCCCGTCTACGAAGGCAAGTCGATGCACGGGATGATCGACAAGGTGCGGCGCGGCGAGTTTCCGGAAGGCTCGAAGGTGCTGTATGCGCATCTGGGCGGCGTGCCCGCGCTGAACGCCTATAGCTTCCTGTTCCGCGAAGGCTGATCGCGGTACAAAAACAAATGGCGATGCCTCCCGGCATCGCCATCCGTCTCCTCGCACCGGGGCCGCGAAGATGCGCGGCCTCGATTCCCCCGTTTTTCCCGCGTTATTTCACCAGGTCGCCCGACATCCATCCTTGCGCGACGCCGATCTGCGCAACCTGCTTCGCCACCGAGTCGGCCAGCTTCTTCGCGTCGCTCGTGACGGTGTCGTTCTTGTGCTCCGAGCCGACATGCAGCGCGCCGCCAACAGCCGCCGACGTCGCGACATGTCCCGCCACCGCGCCGACGCCCGCCGTTTCCGCGACGCCCGGCATATGGCCGCTGTTCGCATCGGCGTCGAACGTCTGCACCAGTTGCGGCATGCCGCCCGCCGGCTTGTACAGCACCTGCACGTGCGCCGTCACTTCGCTCTTGCCGGCGCCCAGGCCGATCAGCGTGCGACGGCGATGGTTGCCCGCGTCGATCGAGCCGACCGCGCCTTCGACGATCAGCACGTTCTGGTCGGCGGGCGGCGGCGCGTCGGTGCGGATCGCGTGCATGCCCATCGACTGGAGTTTCGCGACGACTTCGTCCGTCAGTGTGTCGCTGGCGGCGGCGGCTTCCTGCGTCTGCGACGTTTGCGACGAGTTGGAGAAGCTCGCGCTCAACTTATGGATAAGGCCGCTGTTGTCGAGCTTCACGGATTCCGGATTGCTCGCGAACGTGTAGACATAGACGTTCTGCGGGTTCGCTTGCGTGAGCGTCGAGTATTGGGCGGTGTTCGTGACGCTGGCTGCCGCGCAGCCGCTCAGCAGCATCGCGCTGAATGCGAGTGCAGCGGAAGCGCTGCGAAGGGTCTTGCCACGAACGGAGTTGAGAGCTGCAAACATGTGAAGTCCTGTCATCGGTCAGAAGATTAAGCAGATCGTCCGATGTTTTTGGCTTCACTCGAAGCAACATCGGCGATGTCACGGTTGCGTGAATCGCCGGTGTTGTTCTGTTGTTTTGTTCGGTTAGCTCTGCACGCGGAACGCAGTATGGAAGAGCGCCCGAATGATGGCTATCGACGAATTATGTCGACTCATGTCATGCGCCGCAGCGCCTTATACGACGGGCGTTTCGAGCTTCATCGCGAGTCCACGACCGAGGTGTTGTAGACCGTCCCGCCGATGGTCACATTGGACAGCGAAATCGCGTTCACGTTGTACGCGTAGATCGGCCCCGGCGTGGTCGAGCTTGCCGTGCCGTTGCATACGGGCGTGCCGAGATTGCAGTTCGTGATCGTGACGCCCGAGATGGGCGGAATCGCGGGCGTCGGCGCGGGACCGTTGTAGTCGAACGCGACGGGGCCCTGCGCGACGATCGCCTGGAAGCACGAAGCCGTCACGCCGTTCACCGTTACGTTGCTCGCCGTCACGTTGGAGATGTTCACGTTCTGCACGAGCGCGGGGCGTGTGCGCACGGCGTCGTTGGCGGGCTGATAGTCGCAATCGAATGTGATCAGCCCGCCCTGCGCCGCCGATGGATTGGCGGCAGAGGCCGTCTCCACGCCGAGCGGCACCGTCGCATTGATCGGGCTGCCCGTGAGCAACGCGCTGCCGTAGCCGCCGCCCGTCAGATTGACGCCGTTCGGCAACGTGACGTTATCGACGTAGAAGTTCTTCACATAGCCGCCGCGATTCATGTTCGTCTTGATGCGGATCGCGATGTTCAGAGGATTGGTCTGCCAGTTCTGGTTGAGCATCTGCAGGTTGCGCGCATAGATGTTCTGCACGCCGCCGCCCATTTCGCTGCCCAGCGTAATGCCGCCGTGGCCGCTGTTCATCGTGCAGTTCTGGATCACGTGGTTCTGCGCGGGGCCGTATGTGGTGTCGAGTGCCTTGCCGGACTTGATCGCGATGCAGTCGTCGCCCGTGTTGAACGTGACGCCGTCGCACAGCACGTTGTTGCAGGCGTCGGGATCGAAGCCGTCGTTGTTCGGGCCGATGCTGTCCACCGTCACGCCGCGTATCACGACGTTCGCGCAGTCGGTCGGATGGTGCTGCCAGAACGGCGTGTTGTTCGTGCGATAGTTTTCCATCAGCACGTTCGTGCAGCCGATGAACTCGACCATGCACGGCCGCAGATAATGCCCGACGCCGAAGATCCGTTTCTCGACGGGCACACCCGCTTCCGAAAGCGCCGGCAGATAGTTCTGGTCCTGCTGCCAGGGCGTCGCGGTGCTGGTCAATAGCGCATAGAGCGCATCCGATATGCCTGGCACGACTGTTTTCAGATCGACGTTGTTCGGGTTCACGTAGGCCTGCGAAGGCGTCGTCGAGCCGGTGCAGCCATAGGCGTTCTTCGTGCCTTTGTAGGTCCACCAGCACGTGCTCGTGCTGCCGCTGCCCGCGAACGGCGTCATTGCCTGGCCGTTGAGCACGGAGGTCGCGTCCTCGCCGGTAATCGCGATGTTGGTCTGGTTGCGGGCATAGACGGGTGCGCCGAAATTCAGGCAATCGTTTGCCTGCCAGCGGCTGTAATAGAGCTTGCCGTTCGATGCGCAGTCGACGGGACCGTCTTTCGCGTAGTCGGCGGGATTCGGGCTGAAATAGATCGTGCAGTTCGCGCCCAGATGGAAGTTCACATTGCTCTGCAACACGATCGGTCCCGCGCAATACCACGTGCCTGACGGCACCACAACACGCCCACCGCCTGCCGCGCTGCACGCAGCGATTGCGGCAAGGAACGAGGGACGCGAATCGAACGAGCCGGGCGCGTGGGTCTGGTCGGCGCCAGGACTGGTTGGCGATGAGGCCGAAGGGGCGTACGGATTGGTCGCGGCAATCACGCCGCAAGGCTGCGCGCCGTAACTCGTGACGACGAAATCGACGGAAGGAAACATCGACTGCGAGACCTTCTGCAGCGACGCAATGATCTGCTCCGCTGCGCCAGTGCTGCCCCAGATCGGGTCGCTGTTTGCCGTTGGCGCTGGCGAATCCGAATGATTGCCGCCGCAACCGGGCAGCGTGCCGAGCAGCGTCGCGCCCGCCGCCGCGCCCGCGAATGCGATGAAAGTGCGCCGTTGCGGCGATTGCGGACCGTCTTGACCCGCCCTGGATGTGCTCGAGCCTGCCCTGTTCGCGCGACTGCTTCTGTTGTGCGTCGTCACCGATGTCTCCTTGTCGTCTGCCTGCTTCGATGGGGATCGTTCGCACGATCCGTACGTTCTGCCGGATCGCGACGGAGACATTGTTGTAAAACAACTTGGCGACTGTCAAGTGTGATTCATCAACTTTATTAGGTCGAAGAAATCGTGTCTTATTCGCGAATACTGAGATTGCAAGCGGCTTGTAGCCATTCCTGTCGAGTCCTGCTTAACCAGGGATGGCCCTAAGACAACACATCATTTGCTTGACAACTTGTTTAACAGCGGCGATGATGTCTGACATAGAAAAGCCCCAACGCGCATGATTCGACGGCCCCTCGCCTCGCCATGCGTTTGCAGCACCGTCCGCAATCAGGAGCGAGACACGCCATGACAAAACTCTGCGCCAATCTGACGATGCTCTTCACCGAGCATGATTTCCCGGAGCGTTTTGCCGCTGCGTCGAAGGCCGGTTTCAAGGGCGTCGAGTATCTGTTCCCGTACGCTTACGAAAAGGACCGGCTCGCTGCGCTGCTTCACCAGCACGGCCTCGAACAGGTGCTGCACAACCTGCCCGCGGGCGACTGGGCTGGCGGCGAGCGCGGTATCGCGTGTCTGCCGGAGCGCGTCGGCGAGTTTCAGGAAGGCGTCGGTACCGCGATCGACTACGCGCGGGCACTGGGTTGCAAGCAGGTGAACGTGCTGGCGGGCATCGCGCCGGTGGGCGTCGATCAGGACACGATTCGAGAAACCCTCGTCGGCAACCTGCGCTTCGCCGCGGCAAAGTTGAAACAGGCGGGCATCCGCCTGCTGGTCGAGCCGATCAATACGTTCGATATCCCAGGTTTCTACGTGAACCGCACGCAACAGGCACTCGATCTGATCGACGAGGCTGGCGGCGACAACATCTATCTGCAGTACGACATCTATCACATGCAGCGGATGGAAGGCGAACTCGCGGCGACGCTCCTGAAGCATCTGCCGCGTATCGCGCATATCCAGCTCGCCGATAACCCCGGACGCCATGAACCCGGCACGGGCGAGATCAACTATCCGTTCCTGTTCGGCCATCTCGATGTGATCGGCTACGAAGGCTGGATCGGTTGCGAATACAAGCCCGCCACGACTACGGCAGCGGGCCTCGGCTGGACGGCCGCCTACCTCTGATTGCCTGACCACGCTGCTGCGGCGCGGCGCAAGCCGCAGCAGTCACAACCTCGCGCCAACCATACACAGACTCATCCAGACGGCATCGCAAGCGACATGCGATGACCGTCATTCGCAGGAGACATGCAGTGCAACGCCATACGATCAAAGGACTACGCTGGTGGATCATCGGGCTCATCATGCTCGGGACCGTCTTCAACTATCTCGCGCGCAGTTCGCTGTCCGTCGCTGCCCCGACGCTCACCGAAAAGCTGCACATGACGACGCAGCAATACTCGTATGTCGTCGCGGCGTTCCAGGGTGCGTACACGGTGATGCAGCCCGTTGCGGGTTATATCCTCGACTTCGTCGGGCTCAAGATCGGCTTTGCGATCTTCGCGATCGCGTGGGCCGCGTCGAACATGCTGCACGGTCTTGCCACCGGCTGGACGTCGCTGGCGTTCTTCCGCGGTCTGCTCGGCATGAGCGAAGCGGCCATTTTTCCGGCGGGCATGAAGGCGATCAGCCAATGGTTCCCGGCGAAAGAACGTTCGATCGCGACAGGTTGGCTCAACACAGGCACGTCGATCGGCGCGATGCTCGCGCCGCCGCTTGTCGTGTACTGCATCCTCACCTTCAACTGGCAGATGGCTTTCGTGGTCACGGGCGGATCGGCGATGATCTGGGTGGCGCTGTGGCTCGTGTTCTTCCGCAAGCCCGAAGATCATCCGAATCTCTCGACGGACGAACGCCAGTACATCCTGTCCGGCCAGGAGCGGCGCGAGCAGGACGCGACCGCCCGTCCGTCGTGGCGTCACGTGCTGTCGACGCGCCGCTTCTGGGGCATCGCCATTCCGCGTTTTCTCGCCGAACCGGCATGGCAAACCTTCAACTTCTGGATTCCGCTCTACCTGTTCACCGTGCGTCACATGAACCTGAAGGAGATCGCGCTGTTCGGCTGGATGCCGTTCCTCGCCGCGGACCTCGGGTGTCTGGTCGGTGGTTACCTTGCGCCGTTCTTCATTCGCCGCTTCAACGCGTCGCTGATCACGTCGCGCAAACTGGTCATCATCTGCGGCGCGGTGCTGATGGTCGGCCCTGCGTGCATCGGCCTCGCGGCCAGCCCGTATGTCGCGATAGCGCTGTTCTGCATGGGCGCCTTCGCTCACCAGGCCATTTCCGGCGCGCTGTTCACGCTCGCGTCCGACGTGTTCGGCCAGCATGAAGTCGGCACGGCGACGGGCCTCTCCGGCATGTTCGGCTGGCTGGGCGGGATGATCTTCTCGTTGATCGTCGGCGCGTTGGCGGCTACTCTCGGCTATAACCCGCTGTTCGTCTGCCTGATGCTGTTCGACATCATCGGCGCGACGGTGGCATGGAAGCTGATCACGCACGGCGAGTCGTCCGCGCCGGCGCATATCGGCGTGCCCGCGGAACTCGCTGAGCAGCCTACATCGGGCCGCTGATTTCCTGGATACCTGCTATCTGCCATAAGGTTTGATCATGACGAAAAAGATTGCGTTGAGCGGTGCGGGCGGTCAGCTTGGCCGCTTCCTGCGCGCCGCGCTGAACGAGCGTGGCGTGAACTTGCGGTCCGCGGCGGGCTCGCGCGCGCTGGAGCCGTTGTTCGATGGCGAGGACGTGATGCACGGCGATCTACGCGATCCCGCCGTGGTCGACCGGCTGATGCAGGGCGTCGACGTGCTGATCCACATGGCGGGCACGAGCGTCGAACGGCCGCTGCCCGAAATCATCGAGAACAATCTGCGCGGCCTCGTCGAAGTCTATGAAGGCGCGCGGCGGCATGGCGTGCGCCGTATCATCTTCGCGAGTTCGAATCACGCGATCGGCATGTATCCCGTCGAAGACAAGCTCACGCTCGACTGCGCGTTTCGCCCTGATGGTTTTTACGGGCTCAGCAAGGCGTGGGGCGAATCGCTTGCGCGCATGTACTGGGACAAGCATGGTATCGAGAGCGTGTGCATTCGCATCGGCAGTTGCATCGAAAAGCCGACGGAGTTTCGACACCTCAGCACGTGGCTTGGTCACGATGATTTCCTGCATCTCATCGACCGCTGCATCAATGGGCCCGACCTTGGTTTTCAGATGGTCTGGGGCGTGTCGAACAACACGCGCAGCTACTGGGACAATTCCGCCGCAGCGCCGCTCGGCTATCAACCGAAGCAGAACGCCGAAGACTACGCCGACGAAATCCTGAAGCAGCCGAATCCGCTCGATCCCGTCGCGCAGCGTTTTCAGGGTGGCGGCTTCGTGACGATCGACTACACCCCGCCCGAACAACGCAACGTCCGGCGCTGATCGACGTGCCGCCCGGCGCACTCTGTGTTGCAAGTCCCTGCCGTTCCCTTCTATGGAGAACACGATGAAGCTTCCGGAGAATCCATTCAAACGCGCGCTGCAGGCGGGGCGTCAGCAGATCGGATTGTGGTCGAGCCTTGCTAGCAACGTGTCGGTCGAAATCCTGGCGGGTTCGGGTTTCGACTGGCTGCTGCTCGACATGGAACATTCGCCCAACGAACTGCCGATGGTTCACAGCCAGCTGCAAGCGTGCGCGGGCACGCCGACGCATCCCATCGTGCGGCCACCGTGGAACGACATGGTGACGATCAAGCGCCTGCTCGACAGTGGCGTGCAGACACTGCTGATTCCCTACGTCGAAACGGAAGACGAAGCGCGCGATGCCGTGTCGTTCACGCGCTATCCGCCGGAAGGCGTGCGCGGCTATGCATCGACGGCGCGGGCCTCGGACTTTGGGCGCATCAAGGATTATCCGAAGCTTTGCGCGAGCGAACTATGCGTGCTCGTGCAGATCGAGAGCCGCCTCGGATTGCAGAATCTGGAGCGGATCGCGGCCGTCGAGGGTGTCGACGGCATCTTTATCGGGCCGGGCGATCTGTCAGCGGCGCTCGGGCATGTGGGCGATCTCAAGCATCCCGACGTGCAGGCAGCCGTCGACGATGCGATCAAACGCATTGTCGCGACGGGCAAGCCTGCGGGCATTCTGATCGGCGATGAAGCGCTTGCACGGCACTACATCGATCTCGGCTGTCTGTTCACCGCCGTCGGGTCCGACATAGGTCTGCTTGCGCGCAACGCCGAGCAGCTTGCGGCGAGGTTCAAGTCGGCTGGCTAAACGCGTTTCATGTTCCGAAAAACCCCGTCCGCTCGCTTCATGCATCGGGCGGGTTTTCTTTTGTGCGTCAACTATCCCGCACACTCCATAAAAAAAGCGCCGCAATCGCGGCGCCCTGTCCTGCTTTAGCTTCGTCGTACAGCGTCAGAACCGATGCACCATGCCGACGCCCACACCCACCATGCTGCGCGATGACGAAGGCGTCGAATTGAAGCCGTCGCCGATCGTCGCCGTCGCGTTGATGATGCTGCGGCCGTTCGTGCCGAGCGTCTGGCCGTTCGCGCGCTGATACGCCTGCAACGCATACAGACCCGTACGCTTGGACAGCGAGTAGTACTCGGACAGGTTGACCTGCGAATACGACGCGCTGCTCGAGATGCCATTGGCCTTCGTCGCGCGCGTGTAAGCGTAGCCCGTTGCGAAATCCCACGCAGCCGCCGGCTTCCAGTGCAGCACGATGCCGCCCGAATTCCAGATCGACAGGTCGTGGAAGCCCGAACCGATGCCCGGAATGTACTGCACGTTCGAATACGTCGCCGTGATGTCGAACTGGCTGTTGAACGTATAGCCCCCGCCAACGGCGAAGCGCTGCTGCGCGCGCGCCGACTGGTAGCCATTGGTCACGGCCGAAATGCCCGCCTGCGCGCCCGCGTTCGACGTCGTCGTATCGGTGCCGAACGTGCCGCCATTCACGTTCGAGTTGTTGATCTTCGAGAAGCCCACCGCGATGCCGATCGGGCCTTGCGAATACTGGACCGCCGTGCTCCACGTCGAGCCCTGATACGCGCTGCCCGGCACGCCGCCAAACGAATACGAGCCGCTGAACTTGAAGCCGTAAAGCTGCGGCGACATGTACAGCAGCGTATTGTTTGCGCGATAGATCGTATCGAGACCGTCGACGTCGCCCGCGTGCGCGCCGTAGAAACCGGTAAGCCAGGTTGTCGGGCTATACGGCGACAGCAACTGGTAGTACGACGCGTACTGGCGGCCAGCCGTCAGCGAACCGTACGTGGCGTTCGTCACGCCGACGAACGCCTGGCGGCTGAACATCAGGTTGTTCGTCGACATCGTGCCGCTGTTCGCGCTGAAGCCCTCTTCCAGTGTGAAGATCGCCTTCGTACCGCCACCGAGGTCTTCTGCGCCCTTCAGGCCGAAGCGACTGCCCGCCCACACGCCCGTGACCATCTTGACGGCCGAGTGTCCGCCCGTGGTCGAACCAAGCGACGTCGAACTCGACTGATAGCCGATGCCGTTATCGACGATGCCGTACAGCGTCACGCTGCTCTGCGCGAACGCAGGCGCCGCCGTCGCCAGCGACGCGCCGATCACCAGCACCGCCTTGACGCCTGCATAGTGTTTCTTCTCCATCCGTATCCCCTCCTGGGCTTGGTTATTGATGTTGTTGCGTGGTTTCTTCGCGCTGCGCGCGTTCTTGATGCTCTGTTCTTGTCTCCAGACACGGACAGCCCGTACGGCTCTATTGCCCATGCAGAGACGTTCAGTGAATCTCCGGCTCACCCGTTGCAGCGCTTGCGCCATCGCGTTGCAGGAAGTCGAAGTCGCAGCCCTTGTCGGCCTGCAGCACATGCACCTGATGCATCGCGCCGTAGCCGCGCGAGAAGCGTGGCGCGGGTGCGACCCACTCCGCCTTGCGGCGCGCGAGTTCTTCGTCCGACACCAGCACGTTCAGCTTGCGCTGCGGCACGTCGAGTTCGATCATGTCGCCGTCGCGCACCAGCGCAAACGGCCCGCCGATGAACGACTCCGGCGCCACGTGCAACACGCATGCGCCATAGCTCGTGCCACTCATGCGCGCGTCCGAAATGCGCAGCATGTCGCGCACGCCCTTTTGCAGCACCTTCTTCGGCAGCGGCAACTGGCCCCACTCGGGCATGCCCGGCGCCCCAACAGGCCCCGCGTGCTGCAACACGATCACGCAGTTCTCGTCGATATCGAGCGCGTCGTCGTCGATGCGCGCGGCCATGTCGTTGTAGTCCTTGAACACCACCGCACGGCCCGTATGTACCAGCAGATGCGGCTCGGCTGCGCCCGGTTTGATGACGGCACCATCGGGCGCGATGTTGCCGCGCAGGACGGCCAGGCCGTTGTCCGGCATCAGCGGGTTGTTGCGGCGGCGGATCACATCGTCGTTGAAGATCTGCGCGCCTTCGAGGTTCTCGCCAAGCGAGCGGCCGTTCACCGTCTTCTGCGAGCGGTCGATCAGGTCGCCCAGTTCTGCGAGCATCACCTGCAGGCCGCCCGCGTAATAGAAGTCTTCCATCAGATACGCGCCCGTCGGCCGGATGTTCGCGAGCACGGGCGTGCGGCGCGAAATGCTGTCGTACCGGTCAAGCGTCAGTTCGATCCCGGCACGGCGCGCGAGCGCGATCATATGCACGATCGCGTTGGTCGAACCTGAGAGCGCGAGGCACGTCGTCACCGCGTTGTCTATCGAACTAACCGTGAGGATGTCCGACGGCTTCAGGTCTTCCCACACCATCTCGACGATACGCATGCCCGTTTTTGCGGACATCTGCGCGTGGCGCGAATCCGGCGCGGGGATGGACGCGAAGCCGGGCAGCGTGAAGCCGAGTGCTTCGGCAGCGCTCGTCATGGTGGACGCCGTGCCCATCGTCATGCAATGGCCAGGCGAGCGCGCAATACCGCCTTCGACGCCCTGCCAGTCCTCTTCCGTGATCTTGCCCGCGCGCAGGTCGGCCCAGTACTTCCACGTGTCCGAGCCCGAGCCGAGCGTCGCGCCGTTCCAGTTGCCGCGCAGCATCGGGCCGGCGGGCAGGAAGATGGTCGGCAGGTCCATGCTGATCGCGCCCATCAGCAGCGCGGGCGTGGTCTTGTCGCAGCCGCCCATCAGCACGACACCGTCGGCGGGATACGAGCGCAGCGTCTCTTCCGCTTCCATCGCGAGGAAGTTGCGGTAGAGCATCGTGGTGGGCTTCTGGAACGGCTCCGACAACGTCTGCACCGGCAACTCGATCGGAAAGCCGCCCGCCTGCCAGATGCCGCGCTTGACCTCTTCCACACGCTGCTTGAAGTGCGTGTGGCACGGGTTCATCTCGCTCCACGTGTTGAGGATCGCGATGACAGGCTTGCCCGCATACTCCTCGCGGCTATAGCCCATTTGCGCCGTGCGCGAGCGATGGCCGAACGAACGCAGGTCATTCACGCCGTACCAGCGGTGGCTGCGCAGTTCGTCGGGGGACTTCTTTTTGCGTTCGTTGCCGTTGTTGCTCACTTCGTCTCACTCCAGGTATTGCTTCAATCCCGCTTCAAATGCACCGCGATGCAACCCTCGCCGCGTGCCCCGCACGCTGCGCGGCGCATGCGTTCAAACCGGTCACGCGTACGCCCGCTCGAACGCAAGCAGTTCACGCACCGCCTGCGCAACGGCGGCGTGATGCTCGACGGGTGTTTCGCTCAGCAGCGGCAGGATCGAACCCATGTCGGCGATACCGGAGAACGTGACGGCATCGTGCAGCACGCGGATCAGCGAGATGTTGTCGCGCAGCGTTTCGAGCGGCATGAACGCGTCGTAGAGACGCTGCGCTTCGGCGTCGCGTCCTTCCTTCGCGGCGGCCAGCAGCCCCATCACGGCGTGCGAAGCAATACAGCCGCTGCCCGTGGTCCACGCGGCGAGGCCGAACTCGCGTACATGCGTGAGCGCGGGACGCTCACCCATGCCGGAGATCACACGCGACGCGCTCACGCTTTCGAGCAGACGCCGCAGGTAAGGATCGTTCGCCGGATTCGCGCGGACGATCGCGTACTTGACGGCGATCAGCGTGCCGCGGTCGACGAGGCGCGCCAGCGTGTCGACGTCCACATAGTCTTCGCTCTTGATATAGAGCGTGAGCGGGATGCCCGCTGCGTCGGCGATGCGCGTCAGGCCCGCTTCGACGCCCGCCGGCGTCGTGAAGCCGGACAGCGGCAACACCATCGCCGTGCGATACGACGTCTGCGCGAGGATGCGCGCCTGATCGAGCATCTTGCCGA
Source organism: Paraburkholderia steynii (assembly GCF_900100565.1). Taxonomy (NCBI): domain Bacteria; kingdom Pseudomonadati; phylum Pseudomonadota; class Betaproteobacteria; order Burkholderiales; family Burkholderiaceae; genus Paraburkholderia; species Paraburkholderia steynii. The sequence continues at coordinate 133,054 of NZ_FNDI01000025.1, forward strand.
AGTCCGGGCCGATGGCGGGGATCACGCGCGTGGTGGGCGCCACGCTCTCTGCCAGCATGTCGAGCAACTCGCGGTATTCGCTAACGGCCACGTGATAGAAATTCGCGTTGCCGCCGTACAGCAGCGTACGCACGCCGCCCGCTTCGATATGTCGGATCAGTTTCTGGTTGGCGTCGATGTCGAGCGACAAATCCGCGCGGCGCGCGAGCGGCGGGACTGCCATCACGGTCGACGCAAACTCGCGCTCGACGATCTGTGACTCGTTCATAAGATCTCGTGGTTCAGATGGGTGGCTGACAAGCCAGAAAATTAGCACCCGCGTCGCAACGTTGTCAAACAACTTATTGCCGACTCGGTGTTTTCCATGAAATCGTTTGACAACGGTCCTGGCTTGCCTCAACGCGGTCGCCATTACAGGCGACATACGGTTACATTGGAAGAACGGCATCAAGCCGCATCGAAAGGAGACAGACGATGATCAAGTACGCACTGTTCGCGCGATTCGAGGCGAAGCCCGGCAAGGAAGCCGACGTCGAGGCGTTTCTGCAGAAGGGATTGGAACTGGCGAACCAGGAAACCACCACGCCCATCTGGTTCGCGCTGAAGATCGCCGAGCGCACCTACGGCGTGTTCGATGCCTTCCCTGACGAGGCCGGCCGCCAGGCGCATCTGGACGGTCCGATCGCGAAGGCGCTGATGGGTGTCGCGGACGATCTGTTCACGGGGCCGCCGCAGATCGGCCGCATCGACGTGCTGGGGATGAAGAACACGCTCGGCTGAGCGTCACAAAAGCACAACTAAAAAGGAGACGGGAACCCATGGCCATACGCATCGTTCGACTCGGATCGGAACGCGCGCCGGATGAAGGCGTGCGCATCGGCACCGTGCGGCGTCCGCCGCGCGGCGTGCCGAAGGCCGAGTTCAGCAGCCGCAATTTCTACGATGTCTGGCTGCCGACGCTGTCGCCCACGCCGGAACTCGTTCACGAAGCGCTGTCCGCCACGACCGATGCCGAGTGGAAGGACTTCGTGCGCAAGTTTCGCGCGGAGATGAACCACGGCGACGCGCCGAAAGTGCTCGACACGCTCGCCGCGCTGTCCGCCACCGCGAATTTTTCGGTCGGCTGTTATTGCGAGCACGAAAACCGCTGCCATCGCAGCGTGCTGCGCGAGTTGCTCGCCGACCGGGGCGCGACGCTCGCGTAACGAGCTTTCGTCAGCGTTCCAGGCTCAGGCGATCGCCCCGCCCCCGTCGACCAGCACCGTCGAACCCGTCGCATAAGGCGTCGTCGCCAGATAGACGATCGCGTTCGCGACGTCTTCGGGCTGGCCGACCCGCCGTGCGGGCAACCGGTTCGCGGCGCCTTCGAACATGCTGTCGCGTGCTTCGTCGGTGAGCTTCGACCAGAGCGGCGTCGCGATCAATCCCGGCGACACCGTGTTCACGCGCACGGGCGACAACTCCAGCGCTAGACCGCGCGAGAGCGCTTCGAGCGCCGCGTTGATCGCGCCTTGCAGGACCGACATCTTGCTCGGCCGCACGGCGAGAAAGCCCGACACGAACGTCAGCGACCCGCCTTCGGCGATCTTCACCGCACGCGCCACGCGGTAGGCGCCCCAGAACTTGCTGTCCATCGCCTTGTAGGCGTCGTCGAGCGGCAACTGGCGCACGGGACCGGACGGCGTCTGCGCAGCCGAAATCACGACGTGATCGAACGGCTGCTGCGCGGCGAAGAACGCTTCGACGGCTGCGGCATCCGTCGTGTCGATCTCAGCCGTTTGCACGCCGTGGCCGATTTCCTGCGCCGCCGCCGACAGCTTTTGCGCATTGCGCGACGCAATCGTCACCTGCGCGCCGAGCGCTGCGAAAGCCTTCGCTGCCGCAGCACCAATACCCGAACTGCCACCGACGATCAGCACGCGTTTCGATTCAAGCGAATTCATGTGTGTCTCCTTGCTCAAGAAAGTGAATGAGTTGCGCCGTCACTTCGCGACGACGCCAAGCTGCTGCAAAAACGTCAGGTTGTCTTCGAGATGCCAGTTTTCGGCAATCTGGCCATTTGCGACGCGGTAAATATCCGTGGCGATGAAATCGACATTCTGGCCCTGCCCCTTCACGCCCTTGAATTCGCCCGTGAAGTGGCCGTGAAAGCGCAGATGCACGACGACGCGATCGCCGCTGACCACCATCTGCTCGATATCCGCAGACAGATCGGGCACGGCGGCCCGCACGAACTTCGACGCGGCAAGTGGCCCTTCGATTCCCTGCGCACGGCCCGGCGGCAACGTGCGATCGGTGAAGCCCGGCGCGAGCGCGGCGCGGGCGAGCGTTTCGTCGCCCGTGCTCCAGAACGTGTCGTAGCGGCGCGCGGCGAGAATCTGCGCGTCGCGTTGCGCTTTGGACAGGCTGTGATCCACGGTCAATTGTTGCGGCTGAACGAGCGAATCAGTGGTGACAGCGGCAAAAGCCGGCGCAGCCGCCATCGACACGACAGCCAGCGCGGCGGACAGCGCGCGGCGCAACGGGGAAGCAGGACGAAACGACATGATGGGCTCCTTGAAGAAAAGCAACGGATCGGATTGATGGGTATGCTAGTCTTCGCGCCATGGAAGAAATACCGCTTCCAGATTGATGAATCCTTTCTTTTTTGAGAAGAATGAGCGACACCCGCATCGACAGCTTGCCGGCCCTGCTTGCCTTCTCCCGCGTGGTTTCGGCGGGAAGTCTGTCAGCGGCGGCACGCGAAATGGACCTGCCGCTGTCCGTCGTCAGCAAGCGGCTCGCGCAACTGGAGAAAAGCGTCGGCGTGCGGCTGATCCAGCGCACCACGCGCCGTCAGACGCTGACGGAAGAAGGCGCGCTGTTTCATGCGCGCGTCGTGCGGATACTCGACGAAATCGAGCAGGCGGAAGAACTGCTGTCGCAACGCCGCCAGGAAGTGAGCGGCCTGCTGCGCGTCACGGCGCCCGGCCAGCTAGGCCGGCAGAAAATCGCCCCGCTGATCGCGGATTTTCAGCGGCTTCATCCACAGCTCACCGTGCAGCTCGAACTGACGGATGCCGTCGTCGATCTCGTCGAAAGCGGCTTCGATCTCGCGATCCGCTTCGGCAGTCTCGCGGATTCATCGCTGATCGCGCGCTCGCTCGCGCCGAACTTTCGCGTGCTGTGCGCGTCGCCCGCGTATCTGCAGGCGCACGGCACGCCCAGGCATCCCGACGATCTGACGTCGCACCGCTGCATCCTGATCGGCGACCAGCGGCGTGCGGAATGGCGCTTCGAAGGCGAAGAAAGCATCGCGGTGCGCGTCGATGCCGCGATCGTCACAAACGACGGCGAAGCCGCGCATCTGTTCGCGCTCGCCGATGCCGGCATCGCCGTGAAGTCGATCTGGGACGTGGGCGACGACATCCTCGCGGGCAAGCTGCGCCGCGTGCTGCCGCAACATTCGATGTCCGCCGCGCCGCTGCACGCGATCTATCCGCACAGCCAGCATCTCGCGCCGCGCGTGCGCGCGTTCGTCGACTATCTGCGCGAGCGGCTCGCACAGGCCTGGCGGTGGGAGACGCTGTAGAGCGCGTGCGTTCACGCCGCGCGGCTGCGGCTTGATGATTTCTTCATGATCTGTCGATAGCGCCATCCCCGTGCGGCTCGCACCATGTAAGCAGCGAATCCCGCCACGCCCGCCGCTTTGCCGAGGACGGCGCGAATCCTCCGGCTTCGCCTTCCGGCCAGTCAACGCTGACCGTATACGCATCGTTTCGAAGGAATCAGATCATGAAGACGCTTCGCATCGCGGCGACCTGCGCGGTCGCTCTGTCATTGGGATATGTTGGGCACGCATGGGCACAGGATAAGCCCGCAACCGTGCCCGTCGCGCAGACGGCGCAGGATGTCGGCGGCATGCCCGACGCGTCGGTGGGCCAGTCCGGACGCGCGATGGGTACGACACGCTCCGACGTCTATCAGGATCTGCTGCGCTCCGAGCAGTCGGGTGAGCAGCATCGGCTGAACGCCAGCCTCTATCACGGCAAATGAACGCCATGCATGCGATGCGCCGTGGCGTCCGCGGCGCATCGCGCCTGAAATCGGCGCGCTTCAATAACCGATCCGCTTCTCGACGCTCCTGAACTTTCCCTGCGACCGATAGTGGTTGAACCACGGATTCGTGCGCAGCTCGCACAGTCGCGGCGAGCGTTCGGCCAGCGACACCTCGAGCCAGCTGAACATCTCGTCGGCCTGCCCCAGCCGGGCGTAGAGTTCCGCGAACAGGAACGGCGACGTATAACGCGTCTGGCGCCGCGCCTGCAGGTCCTGCAGATACCACTGCAACACCCGGTCATAACCACCCGCGTCCCACGCCGCGCGCACGCTTTCCGCGCGCGTGAATTCGTTGCAGCGTGTGAGCGCATCAATGGTTGCCTCGACGGCGCGCTCATAGTCGCCGCGCACCTCGAACGCGATAGCCAGCAACTGATACACGAGCGGCGAACGGTTGCCATGCCCCGCGCTCAGATAATCGCGGGTGACTTCTTCGTAACGCCCCGACTGCACGAGACCGAAAATGCGCGAGCCTTCGAACCCGAGCGGATCGGCCCGTTCCGCGCGCTCGAACTGCGCGCGCCCCTCGGCTTCGCGGCCGAGCACGAGCAAAAGCCGCGCATATAAACGACTCGTTTCCGCATGCTCGGGGTTCAGGCGCAGCGCCTCCAGAAACTCTTCTTCCGCGCGACGCCAGTCCCAGTCGAAGAAGTAATGCACGCCGGCCAGCGCCTGATGCGCCTCGGGCAGGCCGCTGTCGAGTTCGAGTGCGCGCAGTGCGGTTTCGCGCGCCCTTGGATAGCCTTGCAACGAAGGATAGAAACCATGCGCCGCCGTGCCGCCGAACACGTTCGACAGCCCGACATAGCCGAGCGCGTAGGTCGGATCACGTTCGACGGCCTCTTCGAAATAGCCGCGCGCGCGGATGAAGTCCTCGTCGCTCAACGCGTGATGCGCGGCGAAGCCCGCGTCGAAATGCACGCGGCGCGTCCAGAAGTAACGGCCGCGCAGATACGCGTCGTGCGCACGCGGATCGACGGGCAGACGGCGCGCGAGCCGCAATTGAAATTGCTCGCCGAGCGCCGGCGACACTTCGCGCGTGAGCGCCGCGCCCACTTCCATCTGGATGTCGAGTACACCCTTTGCGACGGGCTCATAAGCGTAGCGCCACACCTGTACCTGATCGAAGCAGCGAATCAGTTGCACGAGAATACGCAGGCGTTCTCCATCGCGCGCGATCGAGCCTTCCAGCACGTAATCGACGGAAAGCTCGAAGGCGATCTCCGCGATGCTCTTCTTCGCGCTCCCATAGTGCGCCGCCGTCGTGCGCGCGACGACGAGAATACGGTTCGCGTCCAGCATGCCGATGTTCGCCGAGGTCTCGTCGGCGAGCGCATCGCAGAAGCTGTCGAGCGCCGGGTCGCCCGTCTGGTTGCCGAACGGCAGCACGAGCAGACGCGCCGCCGCCGACGGCGCGGGCGCAGCCTCCACGGCCGCCGCCGTCCGGATGCCTTCGAGCCGGTAGCCCTTGCCTTTGACGGTCAGCAGATAGCGCGGCGCATCCGGGTTCTCGCCGAGCGCAATGCGGATCTTGCGGATCGCGGTATTGATGCTGTTATCGGTTTGCCGGTACGCATTGCCGCCCCACAACGCACGCACGATATCGGCGCGCGTCACCAGCTGGCCGTTGCGCGACGCCATCAGGATCAGCAGTTCCATCGGCAGGCGCTCGAGCCGGATCTGCTCGCCGCCGCGGCGCAATGCGTAGCGCCCGATGTCGAGTTCGACGTCCGCGATCCATATGGGCTCTGTGGGTTCCATCTCCGCTCCTGCCACCGCGTGACCAGGCGTGCGCCGCTACTCGTGCCGAACGATCGGCGTACGCAGCCTGCCGCGCTTCATGCCGAACGTCGCTGCAAATGCGACCAGCGCGCCAGCCAGCATCACGAGCGCGGGCGCGAGTGTCCAATGCAGATCCGCGACCAGAAAGCTCACAGTCAGCGGCGTCAGACCCATCGTCACGGCGAGGCCAAAGTTCATCGCAGCCGCGACGCCGCTAAAGCGCACGTCGACAGGAAAGAGTTCGGCGATCGCGCAGCCGTAGGTGCCATTGATGAACGATGCAATCGCCCCCGCGATGACGAACAGCAGCACGAGATTGGCGTGCGGGCGTAACGCGGCGATAAAAAACACGGGCGCGAACAAGGCCGTCATGACGGCACCCACGCGGAATACGCGGCGGCGCGAGAAACGGTCGCCCGCTGCCGCCGTCAACGGAATGCACGCGGCGATCGCGATCACATAGATCGTCTGCGCCCACGCCACGTCGCTTGCGTCATGGCCGAGCGCCTGCAGCCAGCTCGGCATGTATGCGATGAACAGTCCGCCCGTGACGCCCGTCATCACGCCCGCGCCTATTCCCGTGACGATGGCCGCAAGGTGATGACGGAACAGTACGGCAAGCGGTTCGCGATGCCGCCGCGCAATCGCGCGCGCGTACTCCGCCGATTCATCGAGCGTGCGGCGCAGCGCGAAGATGCCGAGACCGCAGATTCCGCCCAGCAAAAACGCGATCCGCCATCCGAACGCATCGATCTGCGCCACGTCGAGCAACAGATGCACCGCGAGATTTACGCTCGAAGCGAGCAACAAGGACAGATTGACGGCCACGAACACGAAGCCGCACATCAGCCCCGGATGCGCGGAGCCCGTCTCGATCGCGTACACGAGCGCGCCCGGCAACTCGCCGCCGAGGCACAAACCCTGCACGAGACGCAACGAAAGCAGCGCAATGGGCGCGGCGATGCCGAGCGCGGCGTATGAAGGAAGCATTCCAATGGCGAGCGTCGCGAGCGCGGCAACGAGCGCGGACGACATGAAGACGATGCGCCGCCCGTACTTGTCGCCGAGCCGGCCGAGAAACAGGCCGCCGAGCGGGCGCGACAGATGGCCGATGGCGAGCACGGCAAACGACAGCGTGGCAGGCGCGAGCCCGATGCCGGGCGGAAAGAACACGCGCCCGATGTGCTGCGCGAAGAAGCCATAGATGACGAAATCGAAAACCTCGAGCGCGCCGCCCGTGCTGGCGACGAAGATCGTCCAGCGTTGGCGTGCGGCCCGTGACGCCGACGGCAGCGAAAGCGTATCGTCGAGCATGACAACTCCAGATATCGCCAGGCACATCGGCCACGCCCGCTTCGCGCAAATCGACGGGAAGGCATTTCGCGGTCGACACCCGGCCAGAGTGCGTTTCCGACAGCGCATGCTGTGTTACGGAACATTCTGGGCGACAAAGCCGCGCTCGCAAAGCTTTCTTATGCATTTCGCAACAGCGATGCGACGGCACAGGCGTTTTTGGGTTGCGCCTGGGCATCGCCCGCTGCGCTACGACGCGGCTTCCCTGGTTGTCAGGAAAGGCGCAATGCGGCCAAGCCCTGCTTGCGCTTTGCGCGAAACCGTCTAGCCTCCCTTTCAAAACGCCGATCTGGCACAGGTTTCGCAAGCTTTTTGGGATAATGATTCGCGAGGGAATCATGTAATTTCCAATTAGCGTCGGCGTGGACCGTCCGGATGATCGACATCCGACGCGCCGCCTCACACCATCCAACACCGGAAGAGTCATCGACAATGGCCACAGCGACGCCCCGCACCAGCGAAACCACCCTGCTCGATCCGAAGCACGCGGCCCGCTTCACGCTCGGCAACCGGATCATGCTGAGCTTCGGCGCACTGTTCGTGCTGATGCTGGTGATGGCCGCGATCTCCTGGAGCCGGCTACGCGTGATGGACGACGAAGCGCTCAGCATGGGCCACGACTCGGTGCCCGGCCTCTACCTCGCGACGACCTTGCGCGCGGCCGCCAACGAAGGCTATTCGACGCTCGAACGCGCGCTCTTCGTCGACAGCAGCGATGCCGCGACGAAGCAGGATCTCGAACGGATGCCGGCTTTGCTGCAAAAGTTCGATCAGGTGTCGGCCGAGTACCAGGCAACGCTCTTTCGTGACGTGGACCGCGAGCACTTCCGGGCTTTCCGCGCCGCCTGGGATCAATACCTGCCGCAACTGAACGACGCCATGCGCACCGCGCCGACCTCGAAGGCGGATGCGCAAGCCACCTTCGTCAAGCTCGCGCCCGCCTGGGAAAGCGTGATCCGCACGGCAAACGAGCTGGTCAACGAAAACCGCACCCAGGCGGACGATTCCGCGAAATCGATCCGCGACTCCGTGACGGGCACGGAGATCACGCTCGCGACGGCGCTCGGCGTCACGCTGCTGGTCGCGCTCTACACCGGCTTCTCGCTGTATCGCGCGATCACGGTGCCGATGGCGAGCCTCGTCGACGTACACAACGTGATGCGCACGGGCAACCTGACGCAGCGTTTGAAGCTGGGCCGCAGCGACGAATTCGGCACGCTGGAGGACGGCTTCAACCGGATGGCCGAGGAACTGAACAGCCTCGTTGCGCAGGCGCAAAAGTCGTCGCTGCAGGTGACGACGTCGGTGGCCGAGATTGCGGCGACGTCGAAGGAACAACAGGCGACGGCGACGGAAACCGCTGCGACGACGACGGAGATCGGCGCGACCTCGCGCGAGATTTTCGCGACTTCGCGCGACCTGCTGCGCACGATGAACGAAGTGTCGGCCGTCGCGGATCAGTCGGCGACGCTCGCGGGCGCGAGCCAGAACGGCCTCACGCGCATGGAAGACACGATGCGCAGCGTGATGGAAGCGGCCGGCTCCGTGAACGCGAAGCTCGCGATCCTCAACGAGAAGGCCGTCAACATCAATCAGGTGGTCGCGACGATCACCAAGGTCGCCGATCAGACCAACCTGCTGTCGCTGAACGCAGCCATCGAAGCCGAGAAAGCGGGCGAGTACGGACGCGGCTTTGCCGTCGTCGCGACGGAAATCCGCCGTCTCGCGGATCAGACGGCCGTCGCCACTTTCGATATCGAACAGACCGTGAAGGAAATCCAGTCGGCTGTCTCGGCGGGTGTGATGGGCATGGACAAGTTCTCCGAAGAAGTGCGGCGCGGCATGCGCGACGTGCAGCAGGTCAGCGATCAGCTGTCGCAGATCATTCACGAAGTGCAGACGCTCGCGCCGCGCTTCCAGCTCGTCAACGAAGGCATGCAGACGCAGGCGACGAGCGCCGAGCAGATCACCCAGGCGCTGTCGCAGTTGTCGGAGGCCGCGCAGCAGACGGCGGAATCGCTGCGCCAGTCGTCGCAGGCGATCGACGATCTCACGCTCGTCGCGAACCAGCTGCGCACGGGTGTGTCGCGCTTCAAGATCGAAGCGTGAGCCCGCTCGCGCTGGCAGGCCCAACACGGCTGATACGGTGACGGCGATGCTCTTCCTTCTGTTCGAACTCGACCGCGACCGCTATGCGCTCGATGCCGCCGACATCGTCGAAGTGCAGACGCTGACGGCCACCAAGGCGATTCCCGGCGCGCCCGCGTGGGTCGCGGGCGTAGTCGAGCGGCACGGCGAGCCCGTGCCCGTGATCGATCTCGCGCAACTCGCGCTTGGGCGTCCGTCGCAGTACTGGCGCTCGACCCGGCTTGTGTTCGTCCATTATCGTGACACGCGCGAACCCGCTGACGCGGACACGCCGCCGCGGCTGCTCGGCCTGATCGTCGAACGCGCGACGCAGACACGCCGGATCGAGCGCGAGTACTTCGCCGACAGCGGCGTCGCGACGCCGCACGCGCGCTGGCTCGGCCCCGTCGCGAGCGACGAGTCCGGCTTGATCCAATGGATCGACGTGCAGCAGATGCTCGACGACGACGTGAAAGCGCTGCTCTTCCCGCAACCCCAACCTCATACGCGATGAACGCCGCGACCGCTTTCGTGCCGCGCTTCGAAGCTTGGCTCCTGCGTGAGACGGGGATCGACGCGTCGTCGCTGGGCATCAACGCGGTGGAGCGCGCGGTGCTCGAACGCGTGCGCGTGACGCGCCTGGGCCTCGCGGCGCACGACACGAGCGTCGCCGTCGATCCCGCCGAGATCGAAGCGTACTGGCAGCAATTGATTGTGTCGCGCGACGAACGGCAGGGGCTGATCGAGGCACTCGTTGTGCCCGAAACCTGGTTCTATCGCGATCGCGAGGCGTATGTTGCACTCGCGCGGCTGGCGAACGAGCGGCTCGTGCGCGATCCGATGCACGTGCTGCGCGTGCTGAGCCTGCCGTGCTCGACGGGCGAGGAACCGTACACGATCGCGATGACGCTGCTCGACGACGGCATCGGCGAAAACCGCTTCACCGTCGATGCCTTCGATATCAGCGCGCGCGTGATCGAGCATGCGCGCGCGGGCCTTTATGGGCGCAATTCGTTTCGCGGCCATCCGCTCGCGTTTCGCGACCGGCATTTCACGGCAGTGGGCGACAGCTGGCAACTGAGCGACCGCGTGCGTGAGACGGTGCGCTTTTCGCACGCGAACCTGTTCGACTTGCAAGCCGGCGCGCAGGCACCGTACGACTTCATTTTCTGCCGCAACGTGCTGATCTATTTCGACCGCGAAGCGCAGGACCGCGCCATCCGCGTGCTCGACGCGAATCTCGCCAACGGCGGCACAATCTTCGTCGGCCCCGCCGAAACGGGCCTGATGATGCGCCATGCGATGACATCCGCGCGCATTCCGCTCGCGTTTGCGTTCCGGCGCAGCTCGCCCGAGGAAACGAACGCAGCGCGCTCGGTCAAACCGCTTGCTTTGAGCGCGGCAAACGTGACGACGACGCAAGCCGCGCGTGCGCCCGCGTGTACGGCGGCAACTCGCGCGCCCGCGAAGCCACCGCTTGCGAACCGCGCCGTCACGCCGCCGCCCGCGCGCACGCAACAGACCGTGCGAGCGCCAACGCCCCAACCCGCTGCGGAACCATCGCTCGCTGCCGCGCGCCGTCACGCCGACGCCGGTGAATTCGACGAAGCCGAGCGCCTCGCGCATCAGCACGCGATCGTGCATGGGCCGAATGTCGACGCGTTCTACCTGCTCGGCCTGATCGCCGACGCGCGCGGCCGCAGCGCCGACGCCGCCGACTTCTATCGCAAGGCGCTTTATCTGGACCCCGCGCATTACGAAGCGCTCACGCATCTGGCCGCGCTGCTCGACATCGGCGGCGATCGTGCAGGCGCGCAGAATCTGATGCAGCGCGCGCAACGCTCGGCGGCGCGCACGGCTCAATCGACACAATCGGATCAGGCGCCAACGGACGATGCGCAACGTTCACGAGGATTCCATGCTGCACGACGCTCCTGATCTTTCAACCGCGTCCGTGCGCGTCGACGACTGCTGGAACCGCATCGGCACGCGCGGCGACAACACGTGCCCGCGCCTCGCCGAGCATTTTCGTTGCCTGAACTGCCCGGTCTTCGCGCAAGGCGCAGCGCAATTGTTCGACCGGCCTTTGAGCGACACGGACCTCGTTGCGCGTACGGAGTCGAGCGCACCCAAAGCCGAAACGCGTGAAGCGTCCGCACAGACGCAGTCCGCCCTCGCCTTTCGCGTCGCGGGCGAATGGCTCGCGCTGCCGACGCGCGTGCTGCGCGAGATCGACGATATCCGCGCGATCCATTCGCTGCCGCATCAGCGCTCGCGCGCCGTGCTCGGCGTCGTCAACGTGCGCGGCGCGCTGACCGTCGCGGTCTCGCTCGGCGAGTTGCTGAACATGGACCGCGCCGCCGACACGAAGCAGGCCGTGCGCAACGGCTATGCGCGGATGCTGGTCGCCGCGCACGACAGCGAGCCCGCCGCTCCGCCCATTGCCTTGCCCGTCGACGAGGTCGAAGGCGTGATCCGTTATGCGGACGCCGAACTGCTGCCCGTACCCGCGACGCTCGCGCACGCCACCGCGTCGCACGCGTGCGGCGTGCTCGCGTGGCGCGGCGGAACCGTCGGCCTGATCGACCCGGCGCGGCTATTCGACTCGATTGCCCGGAGCCTGCGATGACGGACGACGATCAATCGCTGCTCGAACTGTTCCGCGAGGAAGCCGCCGTGCAGACGCGCGTGCTGTCCGATGGGCTGCTCGCGCTCGAACATCGCCCGGCCGACGCCGCCGCGCTCGAAGCCTGCATGCGCGCCGCGCATTCGCTCAAGGGCGCGGCGCGCATCATCGGCTTGCAGGATGGCGTCAATATCGCGCATGTGATGGAAGAGTGCTTCGTCGGCGCGCAACGCGGCGAACTTCAACTGACGCCCGCGCATATCGACGTGCTGTTGCGCGGCGTCGATCTGTTAATGCGCGTGGGTGATGCGCAGCCGGACGCGCCTGTCACGCGCGCCGATATCGACGTGTTCGTGAGGCGGATGTTGTCGCCCGAAAGCGCCGCGCGTGAAACGGCTGACGGTGACGGAGCGCCCATCGAGCCGGACGTCGACGTGTATGCGCTACTCCAGGCGCAGTTGCAGGCCGAGGCGCTCGCGCAACGGCCGGAAGCGCCTGCAAGCAATATTAGCGACCAGTCCGACGCACCCGCGCAACAAGGCACCCATGCCTCGGCTCGTACTGCGGACCGCATGCTGCGCGTACGCGCCGCGAATCTCGACCGCGTGTTGAGCCTGTCGGGCGAAGTGCTGGTGGAATCGCGCTGGCTCAAGCCGTTCGCGACGTCGATGCTGCGCATCAAACGCACGCAGCGCGAAACCTCGCGCGCGCTCGACGCGCTCTACGACACACTCGCCGAACATCTCGACGATGCCGCGCTCTCGGCGCTAGCCGACGTGCGCACCGCGCTCAACGGCATGCAGCACACGCTCGGCGCACGTCTCGACGAACTCGACCACTACGACCGCAGCAGCGCCAACCTCGCGCAACTGCTGTACGACGAAGCGCTGCAATGCCGGATGCGCCCGTTCGGCGACGCGACGCATGCGTATCCGCGCGTCGTGCGCGATCTGGCGCGCTCGCTCGGCAAGCGCGTCAAGTTCGAGATCGTCGGCACGTCGACGCAGGTGGACCGCGACATTCTCGACATGCTCGACGCGCCGCTCGGCCATCTGCTGCGCAACGCGCTCGATCACGGCATCGAGACACCCGACGTGCGTCTCGCGCGCGGCAAGCCCGCCGAAGCGCACGTGACGCTCGAAGCGCGCCACAGCGCGGGCAAGCTGCTGATCAGCGTCAGCGACGACGGCGCGGGCATCGATCTCGACAACGTGCGCGCGTCGGTGATCCGCCGCAAGCTCGCCGATGAAGACACGGCCGCGCGCCTGTCCGAACCGGAGCTGCTCGACTTCCTGCTGCTGCCGGGCTTTTCGATGCGCGAGCAGGTCACCGATGTATCGGGCCGTGGCGTCGGCCTCGACGCCGTGCATGAAATGGTCAAGGCCGTGCGCGGCACCGTGCGCATCTTCAACGAGCCGGGCCGCGGCTCGCGCTTCGTGATGCAGTTGCCGCTGACACTCTCCGTGGTGCGCAGCCTGCTCGTCGACGTGGGCGGCGAGGCGTACGCGTTTCCGCTCGCGCATGTGCGCCGTACGCTTGAACTCGCGCGCGCCGATATCGACATGCTCGAAGGCCAGCAACACTTCGCGTTCGACGGCAAGCCCGTCGGGCTCGTCACCGCGCATCAGTTGCTCGGCGCGCAGGCGGGCATGACGCGCGAGTCCGTGTCCGTCGTCGTGATCGGCGACGAGCGGGTGACGTATGGGATCGCCGTCGACCGTTTTCTCGGCGAGCGGATGCTCGTCGTGCAACCGCTCGACCCGCGCCTCGGCAAGATCCGCGACATCGCGGCGGCTGCGCTGATGGAGAACGGCGACGCCGTGCTGATCGTCGATGTCGACGACCTGCTGCGCTCCGTCGACAAGCTCGTGCGCGGCGGACAGCTCGACCGGATCGGCCGCGCGCACGACGTCGCCGCGCGGCAGCGCAAGCATGTGCTGGTCGTCGAAGATTCGTTGACGGTGCGCGAACTGGAACGCAAGCTGCTCGAAAAACGCGGCTATGCGGTGACGGTTGCCGTGGACGGAATGGACGGCTGGAACGCGCTGCGCAGCGGAACATTCGATCTCGTTGTCACCGATATCGACATGCCGCGCATGGACGGCATCGAGCTCGTCACGCTGATCAAGCGCGACCCGCTGTTCAAGCCCGTGCCCGTGATGATCGTGTCGTACAAGGACCGCGACGAGGACCGCCGGCGCGGGCTCGAAGCCGGCGCGGACTACTATCTCGCGAAGGGCAGCTTCCATGACGAAGCCCTGCTCGATGCCGTACGCGACCTGATCGGAGAGGCATCAGCATGAATATCGGCATCGCCAACGACCTGCCGCTCGCCGTCGAAGCGCTGCGCCGCGTGATCGCGCTGCGCCCGGAGCATCGCGTGCTGTGGGTCGCCGCGAATGGCGAAGATGCCGTCGACTTCTGCGCCGCGCAGACGCCCGACGTCGTGCTGATGGACCTGATCATGCCGAAGATCGACGGCGTGGAAGCGACGCGCCGCATCATGGCGCGCACGCCCTGCCCGATCCTGATCGTGACGAGCAGCGTAGGCGCGAATACGTGGCGCGTCTACGAGGCGATGGGCGCAGGCGCGCTCGACGCCGTCGATACGCCGACGCTCGCCGCGCGCGGCATCGGCGAGTCCGCGCTACTGATGCTGCAGAAGATCGACCAGATCGGCCAGCTGATGGACAAGCCCTGGGCGCCGCGGCAAACGGCCATCGCGCCGCTCACGCGCGATGCGCAGCGGCTGGTGGCAATCGGCGCGTCGGCGGGCGGGCCGGCTGCGCTGGCGACCGTGCTGGGCAGCCTGCCCGCGGACTTCGCCGCGCCCATCGTGATCGTGCAGCATGTCGACCAGGTGTTCGCCGACGGCATGGCGCAATGGCTCGACGGGCAGACGTCCGTCGCGGTGCGCACCGCGCGCGAGGGCGAGTTGCCGGCTGCGGGCGTCGCGCTGCTCGCGGCGACCAACGATCACATGCTGCTGACACAAAACGGCGCGCTGCACTACACTCGCGAACCGGCCGAGATGCCCTACCGTCCTTCCGTCGACGTGTTCTTTCATAGTGTGGTCGAGCATTGGCCCGGCGAAGCACTCGGCGTACTGTTGACGGGCATGGGCCGCGACGGCGCGATCGGCCTGAAGGCGATGCGCGCAAAAGGCTACGACACGATCGCGCAGGACGAAGCGACGAGCGCCGTTTACGGCATGCCGAAGGCCGCTGCGACGCTGGGCGCGGCACGCCGGATTCTGCCGCTGGGCGGCATCGCCGGTCAGCTGGCGGCGTTCGCGCGACGTTGATTGAGCGCAAGGCAGCAGGGGCAAAGACTGGAGCAACGGGACATTCGATGCAAGGGCAGCACGCAGTGAAACACCGAGACAACGCATGACCAGCACTTCCGACAGGGGTACGCACATGGACTTCGATCAAATCGGGGCACGGGACCAGGGGGGTTCCACATCGACGTCGGCCGACCGCGCGAATGCCGCGCTCGAAGCCGCGCGCGCCGCGCTGGAAACGGCCGCGCTGTCCGACGTGCCGATCATGGTGTTGCTGGTCGACGACCAGGCGATCGTCGCGGAAGCGGTGCGGCGCGCGCTCGCGAACGAGGAAGGCATCGACCTGCACTACTGCGCGAACGCCGACGAAGCCATCCACGCGGCCACCCACACGCGCCCCACGGTGATCCTGCAGGACCTCGTGATGCCCGGCATCGACGGTCTCACGCTCGTCAAGGCGTACCGCACGAACACGAAGCTGCGCGACGTGCCCATCATCGTGCTGTCGACCAAGGAAGAGCCGACCATCAAGAGCGCGGCCTTCGCGGCGGGCGCGAACGACTATCTCGTCAAGCTGCCCGACCGGATGGAACTGGTTGCGCGCATCCGCTATCACTCGCGCTCGTATGTGAACCTGCTGCAACGCGACGAGGCGTATCGAGCGCTGCGCGAATCGCAGCAGCAACTGCTGGAGGCGAATCTCGAACTGCGCAAGCTGACGCAATCGGATGGACTGACGGGTCTGTCGAACCGGCGGTATCTGGACGAATATCTGAACGCCGAATGGCGGCGCGGCATGCGCGCGCAAACGGAAGTGTCGATCCTGATGATCGACGTCGACAACTTCAAGCCGTACAACGACACGTACGGCCATGTCGCGGGCGACGAAGTGCTCAAGCAGATCGCGTCGACGGTGGAAGGCTGCCTCGGGCGGCCCGGCGATCTTGCCGCGCGGTTCGGCGGCGAGGAGTTCGCGGTCGTGCTGCCGGGCACGTCGGCGGGCGGCACGCGCCTGCTCGCCGAGAAGGTCCGGCTTGAAGTCGAAGCGCTGCGCATTCCGCATGCGGGCTCGTCGTCGGGACAGTACGTGACGATCAGCGTCGGCTGCGCGACGCAGGTGCCCGCGCACGACGCGCCGATGACGACGCTGATCGAAGCCGCCGACCTCGCGCTCTATCGCGCGAAACGCGATGGGAAGAACCGCGTGGCGGCGATGGAAAGCGGTCGGAGCGAAACGCGCTCGACGGCGGAGTGAGCGTGTGCCGTTCGTGCCTGATTGACGCGTCGGCGCTAACCCGGCTTGCCGTCCGCGCGTGGCCGCATCAACGGTAGCGCATACGCGCCCACATAGATCGCGAAGGCGGCGATCCAGCACGCGCCCGCGCTCCAGATCCACATCTGATAGTGGCCAGGCGCAACGAGCGGCCCGACGATCCGCAATGCCGAGCCCAGCGTGACGAGCGCATAGCTCGCGATATCGCGCGTATCGGCGACGAGCGGCCTGCCCGTATGACCGCGCGCCGTGCGCGTGATCATCGAGATGATCGCCCCACCGATCACGCCCGCCGTGAAGGCGTGCATGGCGACGGAATGCGTCACGAATCCGAGCGCGCTCAGGCCAAGCAACGCGAAGCCGACGGGCATCCAGGCATAGGCGACGTGCAGGATCAGCAGAATCGCCGGGCCACGCACCTTGTATGAACGCCAGCCAATCAGCCGCGCGCAATGGATCGCGCATGCCGCGAATGCGAGCGTCGCGACAATGGCGGACGGCACAGCGGCGGCATCGGCGAACAGTGCGCACAGCGTCAACGGTGCGGCGCTCCACTCGACCAGCTTCCAACGGCGCGTCACAAAACCCGGAATCGCATTCGACGTGAACATCGGAATCACGCGCGCACCGATCACCGAGACCAGCAACACGACAATGCCTGCTGCCGCGTAAAGGCAACGCAGCGCGAGATCGGGATGCCCCATTTGCGTCAGCACATGGAACGCGGCGTTGAGCGCGGCGAACGTCAGCAGCATGGGCACCAGAAAATAGTTACGCCGGTTGCCCGCTTTCGTCAGCACGCGCAGGAGCGCGAACGCGACGGCGGGCAGAAACGCGCTGTCGATCAGCGCAGCGGGCACGGCGGGCCCGCTCCACACCAGCACGCGCGCGGCGAGCCACAGCAATGCGAGCGCGGCGAGCGTGCGATGGCTCGTCGTCTGCATGCCCGTCCATGCGCGTACGGCAGTCAGCAGAAAACCCGCGACGATCGATGCCGCAAAGCCGAACACCATCTCGTGCGCGTGCCAGCCGATAGGATCGAGCTTCAGCAGATAGTTGCCCGTCACCGGTACGCCTGCGAGCACCAACAGCCACACGGTCAGCGCGAGTGCGGCGAAGCCCGCGCCCGCCGGGTAGAACGGACGAAAGCCGAGATTGAGCAATGCGAAGCGCTGCGCGGGGCGGTAACGTCCGGGAGGCGGCACGAAGGTGGCGCGGGGCTCGATGGGTTTCATGAGTGATTCGTAGTGGAGATGCCTCAGTTGCGGACCGCTGTGCCGATGCAGGCTTTGTGCCAACGCAGAAGGCCTTGCAGGCCGTGCGCTCGGTGTGAGCATGAGTCATTTTCACTGGAGTCTTTTTGACCTATGCGAGGGTCGATTCAACTCGTTAGTGATGGGTCATGGCAGGTTTTTTCGGGATTTGCTGCGCAAGCGGTTTGGGTTGTTTTTGGTCTTTGCGCTGGCGTCCGGTTTGGTTTTTGGGGCTTTTCGCTGGCATCCGCGGTTTGTTAGCGTGCTTCAAGCGTCGCCCCTGTGCGGGGCGGCACCTACTTTTCTTTGCCGCCGCAAAGAAAAGTAGGCAAAAGAAAGCGGCTAACACCGCCAAC
>NZ_FNDI01000027.1:0-142896 GCF_900100565.1 Paraburkholderia steynii
AGAGTTGGCGCGCCAGGTCCAGCAGGCAACGGGAGAAACCGTGAAAGTGGCCTTTGCCGATCAGGGTTACACGGGCGAAGATCCTGCGCAGGCCGCACGCGCTCAGGGAATTGATCTCCAGGTGGTCAAGCTCGATGAAGCGAAAAAAGGTTTCGTGCTGTTGCCACGGCGATGGGTAGTCGAGCGCAGCTTCGGATGGCTCAACCGCTTTCGACGCCTCGCACGTGACTACGAACGCTTGCCCGAAACACTCGCAGGTCTGCATTTTGTCGTCTTCGCCATGCTTATGCTTGTCCATGCAATCCCAGTACTTCGAAGTTCCTAACACCGTCTAATTGCGCTTTTGCAGCCAGCGCGGGAACTCACTTCCAACACCGGTTAGTTAGCCCGTCCGACGGGTGCGGGGGTGATGTGCTTCGGATGGGCCATTCGGCGGCGGCGATACAAGTCTCAAGCTGTCTACGCGGTGTCAGAGGACGACGCACTACTGCTGATGTACTCCCGGTACGAACTACACAGCAGCGCGTCTATCTGCGCCTCTTTAAGGTCGATGCCGCAGACACTGCGTAGGATTTCGACGGTCGCCATGACGGCATCGATAACTTGTGTGGCATCGGGCTTCAGCGTATTCATGCTTCGGCTATCGGCAACGACAAAGCGGACTTGAGGCTTTGTGCGAAAAAAGCAGGAAATCGGCCTGACAATAGTCAGGATGATTGACGCCGCGTTGAGCCAGTGAAAAGACTGAGTGGAGCGCTACGTGGCCCACTGTCGGGCACCCGTCGCCCTTGCTGACGCGGGCTCCGCCACGTTGCGCACACGTGGTGTCCTTATTCCACAGCTCCTTGCCAACGCATGGTGACCAGCGATATCCACGCGCCGGGCACGCACCGCACAAATCCATTCGTTTCAGTTACTTGCCCAGCCTGCTCGTGAAGTTGTGCACAGCCTTGCAAACAGATTTTGTGGACAACTTGCAGTGCCTGATTCGTCGGCTGGTACCTGCGATGCTGTCGAGAAAAAGCGCATAAACGGTATATACAGTTTATGCGGTCGATGACTGCGGAGATGACTATGGCCGGGCCCGGTATCGTAGGGGCGACTAGCGCAATTCCTATGCCCCGCATGGCGGAAAACGTAACGACCCAAGGGCCAGCGAAGGTCTGCTGACGCTCTCTTGAGTCCGTCTTCTTCGAACGCCGCCATGTGCGTGTCTTTGTCCGCGTCCCACTGCTCGGCGCGGCACACCATTTGCTGTCCTTTGACGATTCATCTAAATGACGGGGTTTCAAATGGCCGAGTTTCACCAATCCACCAACCACGGCTCCGCCGGTCCATTTCAACAGGACAATAGTTCTGCAGCGAAGGCCAACGGCGGCGACGGAGAACGAGGAAACGGTCCCGGGACACTGTCTGAGCTGAAGGACAAAATTGTGAATGCACAGGAGGTTGTCAAAACGAGGTACCGGGTTGTCTCCGAATCGACCGATGATTTCGTTCATGAGAGTCCGTGGAAATCTGTCGCGATGGCGCTCATCGGCGGACTCGTCATCGGTATGCTTGCTGCCCGCTAACGCGGATTTAACCCTACGAGGGAAAAACCATGGACCCTGTCTCACATGGAATCATTTTCTGGCTGATTATTGGCGGCATCGCTGGCGCTTTGGCCGGTCGTATCGTCGACGGCGGTGGCTTTGGCATCGTCGTGGACATCATCGTGGGAATTGTTGGAGCCTTCATAGGAGGCTGGCTTGGCGGGGCTCTCGGCCTGCACCTTGGAGGCGGCATAATCGGCTCGCTTATTACGGCGCTGATTGGCGCGGTCATTCTGCTCGTCGTCCTGCGACTTTTTAGCCGAAGTCGCGCGGGCCCACTGTAGGACTGTTCTCTTTTATATCGATGGGCGGCTCGCCATCCAATTCGATAGCGTTACGCACGTTCTCTGGCGTGCGCTTGTCTGGATTCACGTCGAGCAGAATCGCACCGGGTTCACGCATCAAGCCGTAGGACGCAATCACCAATGCCCCGAGACGGCTCACGAAGCGGGTCCATGCTCGCCAAGACGCCGCCTGGGGCGCTGTCGCCTCCCTTGGTCGCAGGCCTCTTCTACCTGGCAGTGGCGTAGGTCATGCCATCGGAATTCTTGTTCGGCGCCTACGCCGCACGACGGGACGGCGCCAGAACGAAAGCTGGATTCAGCACTGCCAGCTCTCCCATGGCCAACGCCGCAGCTACGCAAACAGGCCTCTCCGGCGTCCACCGCCATGAGATAGTGAATCAACATTTCTAACGTAGAGGAATCATGCCGGGGCGACATAAGGAACAGCACCGTCTGGAATCCACAAGCTGGTTGCGCGCCGCTGTACTGGGCGCAAATGATGGCATTGTTTCGACAGCGAGCCTTGTTGCAGGAGTAGCATCAGCGCACACTGCTCATGGAAACATCGTGCTTACGGCCGTGGCTGGCCTGGTAGCTGGAGCTATGTCAATGGCGACGGGGAATACGTATCGGTTTCCTCGCAGGCGGATAGTGAAAAGGCAGCTCTGGTCCAGGAACAGGCAGAACTCGATGCCGACTTCTCGCGCGAGCACCGGGAATTGACAGCAATCTACGTGCGGCGTGGCCTAGATTTTCCGCTTGCCAGGCAAGTCGCCGAAAAGCTCATGGCGCACGACGCTCTAGGTGCTCATGCGCGTGACGAGCTGGGCATTTCGGAAGTCACTTCTGCCCGACCTTTGCAAGCCGCACTGGCTTCTGCCTGCAGCTTTGCAGTCGGCGCCGCGTTGCCGACTATTGTTGCCGCACTCGCGCCCGAATCGGTGCTGCTGCCGGCGATAGTCGTCTCTGCTCTGGTGTCGCTGGCCGCTCTGGGCGGCCTTGCCGCGAAAGCTGGCGGGGCGAAAGTTGGCCCGGGCACTATTCGCGTGGTCTTCTGGAGCGCTTTGGCGATGGGCGCGTCATCGGGCGTCGGAGCCTTGTTCGGTGCGGCAGCCTGAAGCGCGGGGCGCAACGGTTTGCGGCAGACCTCAATGTCCGGTGCGAAGCTATCCGTCGCTGGAAAAAGCGCCGACGAGAGGGGGGCCGGCTGAGCGGGCCAACCTGTTCAAACCGTCGTCCGACTGCGGGCGTCTACGGCGGGATGTCGACGCCTGCTTGCCCTGGACCCTGCTTCAGTTCGAAGAGGACCGGGCAAGCTGCGCGTGCCTTTGCCGATGTGACCATGGAGCCGAAGGCATGAGAGTCGCGCAGTTTCGAGCATCGACAAGCGCGTCGACGAACGTTTATTTTTTCGTGGCGGCCTCGACCTGTTCGGCGGCCTGTCTGGTCGCCCTGTTTGAGGCGGAAGCTGCGGCGTCAATGCTGCTCTCCGCAATCTCCCGCGCCTGTTCGGCTGCCTTTTTGCTGGCTTCAATCGTCGCGCTCGTCGCCTCACTGGCGGCCGTCACCGCTGTTTGCAACGCATTCACGGCGGCTTCGCTACCGGCCGGTGCATTGCTCGCGACTGTGTCGACAAAGACTTGCGCGTCATGCTGTCGCTGTTTGAATTGGGCCTCAACGTTCGCGGTCAGTTCCACCTGGGCGCCGACCATGATGTTGTACACGTGTCGCCAGTACGACTGCGCTTCTTCCATAGCGGCTTGCGCCCGCTTTGCGTGCAATGCGAATAGCTCCTGCGGGTCCTTGGTTGACAACGCTGCGCTGGCGATTGCCTGATTTTCGGCGAGCGTCGATTTGGCCGCCCGCAAGTTCAGCTCGGTCAGCTTTTCGATGCAGCCAAATGTCTTGGTCCACACATTGGACAGCGTTTCGATACTGGCTCTCTGCGAGGCGACCGCTTGTTCACCGGAAAGACTGCTCATTACAACCTCCATCTGGGGAAAAGTAGCGGGAAGTCCGTGATGCCACTCGATGGAATCATGAACAGCGCTACGGAATCGAGTCACGCAGCAAGGCTTGGTCCCGGGAAATGTGTTCAGTACCAGTTGTCCTGCGCGTTGCAATCAGCGGCGTGCCATACAAGACGTCTGTTAGGCATGACGACACGGCAAGACAGTGTCACTGGCTCACGAACGACCGGCAGGTGTGGTCGAGGCTTCCAATTCAGGCGAAGGACTGAGCCCACGTGACGGAGGTCGACATGCCATGTGCGCAAGAGCGCTCCCTTCCTGCAGGATGCACAGCTGCCGGTTCGCTCGTAGTACTCGGTGCCCATCTTTGCGTCGCCAATCAGGTGGTCACCAGGGCGGTACGGCGATTGCGCAACAGGCAAGGTGGTCGTGCGCCAGCCTTTGACGCATGAGCCGCGTGGAGCGAAGGAGACGGTCATGCGAGTTGCTGCGAGAAGTATGTTGATAGGGGCGTTGATTTTAAGCTTGTCCGGCGCCGCGTTTGCGCAAGGCGCAGGCGCTGGTGGCGGTACAGGCGGTGGCAACGCGACGGGTCAAGGTGGAACCGGCATGGGAACCCCAAACGCAAGCGGCGCGACAGCCGCGCCGTCTGGCGCGTCTGGCGCGTCTGGCGCGAACACGATGGGGACAATGCCTGACGCGACGCAGAAGAGCATGCAGAAGAAGAAAGGGGCAATGGATTCGCCTGCCTCGGGCAGCGGGATAAAGAAGCCATACTGACTCCTGCGTCGGACAAACACATCTGGGCATCAAGGTATCGAGGGGTGAAGGCTTCGGCATAAACCAAAGCCCGCCCTCGCAGGCTGGTGAACCGGGCGCGCGCCGTTTGTGCGGACGGGACTCACCACGAGAACTTCGAATTGGCTTCGGTTCACTCACTCATGGCGAACGTCTGTTTCTCGCTGTGTGCCTGATGAGAAACCGCTCGAGCTTGCCCGCATCCACAGGCTTGGGCATATGGGCGTCGAAGCCCGCCTCGAGGGCCGCCGTCCTGTCATCGGCATAACCGGTAATCGCCACAAAGGTCGTTGTTTTAAGGCGCTCCAGTTTGCGGAATGCCCGGACCAGTTCATACCCATCCATGTCAGGAAGTCCGATGTCACTCAAAATGACGTCGGGCACCCAGTTATCCACGATAGCCAATGCCTCGGCGGCACGATAGGCGACCCGTGTCTCATGGCCACACAGTTCGAAGTACAGTGCAATCGCGTCTGCCGTATCGTGGTTGTCATCGACGACGAGCACCGACATGGGCGATGCTGTTGTCACTGCATCCTCGTTATCACGGATGACCGGAGCCGC
The DNA here is from genome assembly GCF_900100565.1 of Paraburkholderia steynii. Lineage (NCBI taxonomy): Bacteria > Pseudomonadati > Pseudomonadota > Betaproteobacteria > Burkholderiales > Burkholderiaceae > Paraburkholderia > Paraburkholderia steynii. The sequence goes on from NZ_FNDI01000027.1 coordinate 5,212, forward strand.
CGCCGGCGCGGCCCGGCGTAACGTCAGTGTGAACTCGCTGCCGTAACCCAATCCTCCGCTGCGGGCCACCAGTGTGCCTCCGTGCAGCTCGGCCAGCTTGCGCGCGAGCGTCAGTCCCAGCCCCATTCCTCCAGGCGAACGAGCCAGCGAGCGCTCGGTCTGTCTAAACAGCTCGAAGACTTCCTCCAGGTCGGCGGCGGCAATCCCGATACCAGTGTCATGCACGCGGAGGGCGACCTCCGTCGCGCCGGCTTGGACGCTCACATCAATTCGCCCGCCTAGGGGCGTGTAGGTCGCCGCGTTTTTCAACAAGTGGGCGATTATCAGCGGGCATTGAGTGGTATCGGCGTCCACATAGAGTGCCTCGTCCACGTCTATCGTCAGGGTATGGACGCCCTTTGTCATGGCTGCATCGCTGAGCTCCACTGCACGGTCCACGAGGTCACGCAACCGCACCGGTTCCAGCGTCAGTGCTACCGCGCCGCGAGACACGAGGGACGCCGACAGAAGGTCATCGATGATTTGGCTCATGTAGTGGACATGCCGGCGCAGGATTTGCTGGGCCCAGGTGCGTTGGGCATCTGTCGCCTCAGGTCTTGCAAGGACTTCAACCGCTGTGTGGATAGGCGCGAGCGGCGCCCGTAGCTCATGCGCCAGCATTGCCAGGAACTCGTCCCGGTTGCGACACGCCGCCTCCAGACGACTTTGCGCTTCCGATAGACGCTTGGACGCCTGCTGTCCTTCGAGATACGTGACGGCACAATTGGCGAGGGTCCGCAACGCGCTCTGTTCGTCGTCAGTGACCTTATGCGGTTCATGGTCGATAGCGCACAGCGTACCGAGTCCCGCGCCATCTGACGTCTTCAACACCGCTCCGGCATAGAAGACAACCTTCGGCTCCCCGACAACTTGCGGGTGGTCGCGAAACCTCTCATCTTCGGTAGCGTTCGGAATGACGAGCATGCCGCCCGCCACCAGCGCGTGGGCGCATAGCGACTCCCTCCTGCTCACGGGTCGGGGCTGCATCCCCCAGGCCGACTTGCACCACTGGCGGGTTTCGTCAATGAAGTTAATCAGCGCTATCGGGGCACGCAACGACATGGCCGCCAGGCGCGTTATCGCATCAAGAGCCGACTCGGCGGGTGTGTCGAGGATTCCGAAAGTATGCAGTCGCTTCAAACGTTCCCGCTCGTTCGCGGGATAGATGGCCTCCATAACGGTCGACCTTCGTCCGGGATTGGTCCCGATAACGTAGACGCAAGAGACGTACCTCGTCGCCGTGGAAGCGACGCACAGAAGGAGCGGCTGCGACCGCGCAGCCGACGACCTTGTGGTGTGGCGTACTGCGGCTTGCCGCAAACGAGGTGCCAAGTCGACGGTTGTGCATCCGCACAGACACAGCGCAGGCGTGTTGCAGCGCACCCGTCTATTTGACGAATCCCGATTGATGAATCCGGTGGCCTCGCACGAAAGCAACCGCACGTGCCCCGTTCGTGAGTTTCGACGTGACGATGTTCTAGCCTTGGGGCGATTCGCTGGCGCGGACGTAAAAACCGATGCAGTCCGGAATCGACGATTTCGCCGCGATGGGTCAACCGAAAGGCGAGCTTGGACGGCATCGTCTGGTCAAACATCCCGGCGCCCGGCACCGTCGGGCTGAAACGAAAGCAGCGCGGGGACATTTACATCCTCATCGATTTCGGGCCAGTACAATTGCTGGCGGTCCGACGAGCCGCTTGAGACCCGACTGGTCCAGGTGCGTGGTCAGGTACAGGGCATCGGCTATAGGGAGGCCTGTGTACGCCGGGCGACCGCGCTAGGCGTCACAGGCTGGGTCCGCAACCGGATGGACGGTTCGGTCGAGGCTATGCTGCAGGGCTCGCCGGAGCAGCTGGCAGAAATGTGCGGGTGGCTCAGCGAGGGTATGTCCGCAGCGCTTGTCGAGGAGCTTGAGGTCACCGAGGTGCAGCCACCGTTTCGCCGCTTCGACAACTTCGAGCGGTTGCCCACCCTGTAAGGGCAAGCAAATCGCTCCGACGGGAATAGGTGTCTATGGCTAGCCGTCTTGACCGAGGACGTGGTGCCGGCTGCGTCGGTGAGCATAACGCGAAACGTCGACTTATTCCGCATGAACTTGTGAGCGCAACGACGAACGGCGCAACTCCGTTCAAAGCCTGGCGCATGCACTTTGGGCTGAAACAGCTTGGGGTCGCTGCACGCATGAACATCGGTCAAGCGGCCTACGCGTATCTAGAAAGATAACGGAAACTGCGTGAGTCTTCGCGTGAAAAGACTGCGGCCGCACTCGATACTACGGGGAACTTCACACGGACAAATCCGCACGGCACTAAGCCAAGTGCCGCGGCAAAGCGCGCTCAGCGTCATCGTGACATGCGCTCGCTGCCGACCGTCTCCTCATCCGCGAGATAGCGCTGAGCTACGGTCAACAGCCAGTTCTCGAACGACCGTAGCAAGGGCGAGTTTTGCTTCCGTTCCGGGTAGACGGGATAGTAGGCGGTCAGCCACCACCTGTGCCTCGATGCAACGTCATGCTCGATTCAAGCTCGTCACGATTTTTGTCGTTATTGCCGACAGCGCATTTTTTGGTGCGGCAAGCGCTGGTGAAGAGTCCGGTCGCTTTCTTTTGCAAGCTGAAAAAAATAGCGTACTGCTTCCGCTATTATTCGTGTTTTTACGCATGTGCTCGGAGACCGCTTTGCCCGGTCGAATATTTCAATCCGCTAACGCGGACCGCCGCCGCTTCATTGCCTTGTATGTCTGCATGGTGATGGGCCTTCTCGCGTCCGCCGGTCTATTCCTGTATGAGGCTCGCATCATTGTTGCCGATGGCCTGCGGGACGAGGATGCGTTTGCCGTGCTGGGCGCGGCAAACCGTGTTCTGCACAACATGGAGAATGCCGAGACGGGACAGCGTGGTTATTTGCTGACTGGCGACGAGAGCTACTTGAAACCTTATCAGCAGGCCGTCCATGACCTCGACGACACGGTGCTGCGCTTGCATCAGGTGGTGTCCGGTGACGAGGCGTCGGACGAGCTCGTGCGCCGGGTCGAACATGCAAAGACGGACAAGGTCACTGAGCTCGCGAGGACCATAGAACTTGCCCGCAGCGGTAGCCGGGAGGCGGCCATAGCCCTGGTGCGTACGAATGAGGGCAAGCGCTACATGGATGCGCTTCGGCGCGACCTCGGGTCGCTGCTGGATGCCTGGCGGCAAAAGCGCAAGGTCGCCGTGCGGGATGCACACGAACGTCTGGTGTTCGGGACAGCTGCGCTCACTTTAGTCGCAATCTTTATCTGTTTCATGATGGTCTATACGGTTGTGGTGCAGCGCCGCGCATTCGCGAAGGTCCAGGCATGGTCCGCTGCCCTCGACCGGGAGGCGACGCACGACGCACTTACCGGCCTGCCGAACCGGCGACGCCTCCTGACGGCCATCGATGCGCTGAATGCGCAGACGGGGCCAGGGGGGCGAAGGGTTGGCCTGCTTTATCTCGACATAGACGGTTTCAAGGCGGTCAACGACGAACTCGGTCACAGTGCCGGCGACGCGTTGCTGCGCCGGCTGGCCGAGTCGCTGCGTGCGGCGACCCGGCAGAGCGACATGCTCGCGCGCGTCGGCGGCGACGAGTTCGTGCTGCTCGCAGCCGATTGCGGCGATGACGTGCAGTTGCGCGAGCTCGCCGAGCGTCTCATCTCGAAGGTTCGGGTGGTGGGCGGTCACGAGTACGGCGGAAGGTTTCCGATTGGCGTGAGCATCGGTATCGCGACCTGGCCGGACCGCGTGAATACGGTTGAGGACCTGCTCGACGTCGCGGACGCGGCCATGTATGTGGCCAAGCGCGGCGGCCGTTCGACTTACCGCTTCGGTGCGTCGCCGGGACCCGAGCCAACGAATGTCGTGAGGCTGACAAGGTAGCGGGCAGGCTTCGACGCCTGGGCCAAAGGACAGTAGGGTATGGGCCAGCGCCCGGCGAAACGCCGAGGACACATTCAACCCCCTCACGACCCCTCAGCGAAACGTTGGAAGCGGCAACGGCTGCGTTGGGTACACGCGACGCGACTTGCTTACATTCTCCTTGAGATTTTCGTGGTGTCGCCCGTACGATAGAAGGCAGTGCATCGAACATCCTTGGCGAGCGTGTATCGTGGAAGCCCTTGACCTTGAACCCAGCGTCGCGACAGACGGTCGCGGCGTCGTTTTTGTGCTGTCATTGGGCGGCCGCAGTATCGCGTGTGTGGTCACGCGTGAAGCGCTTGAACAGCATTTCTGGCTGCAATCCGGTGCAACAGAGGCGCGGATGCTCAAAGCCTTTTCCGATGGTTGCAGACGCATCATGGCGGTGGCGGAACGCAAGGTCCGGGCGCGACCCGGCGCGCAAATTGTGCTGAGCGCCGATGACTTCGGTCCGCGGGCATAAGGCGTGTGCGGCCCCGACTGCCGTCAGTGTAGGGGCAACTGGCCGCTGTAAAACCGGGTTGGCCATGCCCCTTCGCGCTAGTAGTGGCGTTGATGAGATGACGAAAGAAATCACTGCTTCCCGGGAAGCGCTCGCGCTTGAACGTATTGCTGATGCTGCACGTGAAGTGCAGGCGGCATCGTCTGCGCTGGAACGACATTTTGGCGTCGACGGGGGCGCGCAACCGTCTCCGCTCGAACTCGCGAGGTTTGCAGCCGCGATGCAGGAACTGCGAGACGCGCGTGAGGAATTCGACCGCCTGCTGGCGCAGAACCGGCGCTGATGATTTCTGCCGGTTGGCTGTCAGCGCCCGCTCTCGCGCTGGGCATGTCCGGACAGCCGCCAGGTCAGACCAAGGCTTTCAGCGATTTTCCAGATATGTCTCGGTGAGTACGCCACCCCAAAGCGTCGGCGGATGGCTTCTCGCAGCCGGGTGTGGGTCCATTCCTCGCTGTCGTAGCCCTGCAGTCTCGCCGAATGCTTGAGTGCGGCCGCAATCCAGCTGTAGGCGGCATCGTCCAGCACGGTTGGGCGGCCTGCAGCGCCGACCTTACTCAACGCATCAAGACCACCTTGGGCGATGAGTTTCTGATATTTGCGGAGCGTCTCCATGCTGATGCCAAGTCGCCTGGCGACTTCTTCCGGCGGGACGCCGTCCATCAGCAACACACCGGCCGCCATACGGCGACGCGTACTGGGAAGTTCATGACTCGGTGTGCGCATTGCCTGAATACAAACGAAGGAAAGGGCAGTATATGGTTGTCCGATGCTGCCGGCAAAGCTGTCAGTGCTGATAGCTGCGCACGACTCATTGATTGCAGCGCGGTCGAGGACCTGCCCCTGCAAGATTTCGCGTTTCAATCATGATCACTGCGCCGGCCGAATCGACGATATAAACGGCCTATCTATTCCTTGAGTCGGAGGAGAGGGCTCAATACCCCGCGCCCGACCTTGGCGCCAGGCGGGAAGCTCATGGGCGCACCCTGGGAGTGACAGCTAGAGGGGGAGCAGCGGGACGCGCGGTGTCCCGGATAGTCTGGCTGTGCTGTGGCGAATGCGCCGACCACAGTGCCCCTTGTGAGAGGCTGGCTCCGCAGTCCAGGTCGACATATTTGGGGTTAAGCTCGCCTTCCTGGCCATCGGCCGGGCTAAGGGGGAGCTTCGCCCCAAGCTCAAGGCTCTCGCTACAATCCATGAATGAAAGAACTCTTTTTCTCAGAGAAAGACTCTGTTGAGACACGGGGCATACGTTGCGGTGATTAGCGACAGGGCATGGCGTAGAAATGCCTGTGAAGAGTGTCTTAAGCATCGGGAGGACAGGGACATCGTTGATGTGGCTGGGAGGACGCCCATTCACCAGAGCCCTCGCGAGCTTCGTTTGCGACTGTCGTTTGCCACGGGCACGATTCCAGGGAGCGGTGCTCAGGGCAGGACGAGGTCGTGTTCTGACGACCCGCACACCCCGTCGGCCGCAGCCGCGGTCTCCGCCGTGCCCACGGTCGAGAAGCGGAACGTACCCCTGCCTGCGGCTTTGGCTTCGTACAAGGCACGGTCAGCCCGCTTCATCAGCTGTTCTAATGACTCGCCTCTTTGCGCGAATGCAAGGCCGATGCTTACGCCAATCGTCGCGGTGGCACCGTCAGACAGGCGGTAGGGTTCGGACAGGCGCTGGATGATGCGCCCGGCCAATGCCTTGCACGTGCCAGATGTTGCATGTTCGACAATCATCGCAAATTCGTCACCACCGAGCCGGGCGATGGTTTCGCCGTGCCGCAGCGTCTTTTCCAGGCGAAGTGCGACGGCCCTCAGCACCTCGTCGCCCGCGTCGTGGCCAAGGTCGTCGTTGACCGCCTTGAAACCGTCCAGGTCAAGAAACAGCATGGCGAGCGTCAGGCTCCCGTCACCTGCGCGCAACAGCCATTGCTCCATCTGTTCCTGCAGATAGCGGCGGTTGGCAAGACCGGTCAGCGGGTCGTGACGCGCGAGGTGCAGCACCTGCTTTTCGGATGCACGACGTTCCGTGACGTCCTCGATGATGATGACCGCGCTGCCGTCAGGCACGGGATTGCGGGTCATCTCCAGCTGACGCCCGTCGTCGAGCGCGATGTCGAGCGGCCCCGGATTCGCGGACAGCCACTCCGTACACCGCGCGACCAGTTGTCGTCTGAGCGTCTCTCCGAACTTCGCGAGGCCCACGTGCCCGATAAACTGCGGGAGCGGAACGTTGAGCCTCAGCATCTCGATGGTTGCGCCGAACAGTTCCGCCGTTCGCCGGTTGGCGATAATCACCTTGCCGGCCTCGTCGATGGTGCATAGCCCGTGCGGCATGTGGGCCAGTGCGGCGTCGAACCGGGCCGCCAGTTCGGCATTTGCCTGTTCCGCCGTCATCAGGGCGACGAGCCCCGCATAGTGTCGCCGGACGATGGAAGCCATCGCGGCGATGTAGGCAAACAGTGGAGGCACGAGTACCCAGTACGCATGGCTGGGTGCGAACAGCGCGCCCAGTCCGAGGGGCGCGGCGCCCAGACCAATCTGCGCGACCGCGAGACGGGGCATTCCCGCATTTCTCGACGCGACGCCGCCGAGCGTACCCGCCGTCACCATGATGGCAAGCGCGCTCAGCGCAGCGTCGCCGGACATCACACACGCCATCGAGCCGGCGCCAAGCAGGGCCGACGTCAGCAGGGCGAGCGGCGCATAGCGCGTGGCGGCGTGAAGCGGGTGAATCGCGGCCGACCGGTTGGCTGCAACGTAGGCCTGCGCGACGTATATCCGGGCTGCAATAACGCCCGTGCCCGCGATGAGCCATAGCGCAGGCCATATCCGGTGCAGGCTGATGAACGCCACCAGCGCGACGAAGGCGCTGGCGGCGCCTGACATGGCGAGCGAGCGCTGGTCGTCGAACAGTGACGACAGCAGCGACGAGCGGATGGACGCCGTGACGCCGCCATGCTCCGACGTCGGCGTCGCCAGAAGCGAATCAAGGATAGAAGTTCTGCCTGACATGATGGAGCCACGCGTGTTGAATGTTGCTATGCGGGCCGGGGGGACGGCTGCTTCCTGTGTATACGGCGAAAAAGGTGGTGGACTTGATAGTTGCTTGCGCCCGTGTTGTCCCCACGCCACACGAACGAAAGCCGAGACATTCGCCGGCTTTGCCACGCGCGGTAAGTCTGCCCGGAGCATAGTCGCCTTCGGCGACGGGCTGTTGCGCAGTTGAAGATGGGTTCACCGCGTTGGGCGAGCGACAATGTTGGCCATTTGTAATCGCCATCTTCAATGGCGCCGACCGCGCTGTTTCAACCAGCGCATTGCAACCATATCCGAGGCTGAATTCATCAGGATAACTCGACGTCTGCATATCGCCGATGTGTCGCGTGCGCCGCACGTCGATCTCAATTCTCGGGAATGAGGCTTGCTGGTGACTGCGGGTTGAACCTTCAGTCCGGACATCCCGCAAATGGCGACGATTCTCCTGGTTGATGACGACGTGAAAATCCTTCGGCCATTGCGGGTCATACTGGAAGCCGAAGGGTACGATGTACTGACCGCGGAGGACGGCGAGGCCGCCGTGGCGGTCACGGCTTTCGGGCGCCCCGACCTCATCGTGACGGACTGGATGATGCCCGGCGTCGATGGCGCGGAACTGTGCCGGCGGGTGAGAGCCGACCCTGCCACGGCCGGGATACCCATTGTAGTGTTGACAGCGGCGTCTGGACCGTATCCGGTTGAGGCGCCGTGGAATGTCCTGCTGAGGAAGCCGACGCCGATAGCGCGTCTGCTCGACGTGATTGCCATCCTTTTGGAGGCGCGCGGGCTGCGTCCGCTGCACGCACACGCCCGTTAAATGACCTGTCGGCGGCGGTCGTGTAAAGCATGCAGCAGTACTGCAAACAGTTCACGTCGACTCCCGAAATCTGCCGGGCGGCTCAACGCGCATCTGTTCCTGGACCTGGCGGACGGTCGGCGGTGGAAGTGCCGGGGAGCCGACGCACTTCGCCATCCCGCTGGACCGAGGGGCAGCTCTTCTGACCCGAACTGGGCGAAGACATGGACGTTAGGAGTACTGCTCGAGTGGCCGCCCGTCCAGCTGCGTCACCGACCTGCCGATGTCCGCGGCCTGATGTGGCGGCCAGAGTCGTGGAGTCGCAGCAAAAGAGCGCTTCCGGTCCGGCCGCAGCAACCACTACGCGGCGACACCGACGGACCGATGCGGAATCGCTGAGCGAGATTATATTGGTGCCCTGACACTCTGTTCATTCAACGTGCATGAACTCCCGTTGCGTGAGCAGGAAATGCCGCGCTATGCCATCCGCATGAAATTGCTTGCTGACTACTCGCACGCATCGAGTCCAGGTAGGATGGACGTTATGACCAGTCCGCCAAACCTTGACCTGCGCGCGCAAACCGAGCTGCTGACCTATCTCGTTGCGTCGCAATTGCTCGCAAAATCCGCTACCGGCGAGTGGCTTGCCATCGAACATCAGGTCGACCTTTCGAGACTCTGGCTTGTGACGCATGCTGACCGCGCCGACTGGCTGCAACGCGTATCCATATCGAGCTGGGCCCAGCGGGTAGCGGAGAGAGTTGACATGTCTTTCCCGATTGAAATTGATGTTCAATCCGCATTGGCAATGTTTTCGGAACAGCCACGCCTGGAATTTGGTGCGCCCTTTGTGCGGACCGTGTATCAGGTATGTCTGAATCACCTCGCGAATATGTGCTGGCTCGCTTGAACGCGTCGGCTACGAAGCGTGGAAGGCCGCGAAGCGAATCCGCCGTCTTCACGATGCCGAAGTGGTACCCGCCATCCAGATGATTGCGGTGGGACATGCCGCTAACCATCCTGCTCAGCACACTTGACGCGTTTGCGTGGATAGCCCTTCCGCGAAGGTATGTCAGTAATTCGGCAGTTGAATGCTGCAATACGCTGTGCTCTCGCGCTGTGCTCGACTGCTTATGTGTGACGAGTGTGAAGTCCGCGGCATCGATTGCCCGCCCGGAGATTGGCCACGCGTCACGTGGGGAAAAGCGGCCGCAACTGCCTGTACAGGGTGCGGTACGACGCTAACCGCTCCAGCAGTATTGAATGCCGCTCGTCGTCAGGAGAGAATTCTTCCGATAGCGACGGGGTGCGGACAACGACCGAGAAATCCCCGTCAGCCGCCAACCATCCGAGACGTGCGGCTCCGAGCGCGGCGATGGACTGTGAATCAGGCGGCCGGCGTATCGGTACCCCAAACGCGTCAGCAATCAGCTGTGTCCAGAGTTCGCTGCGTGCGCCTCCACCGATAAGGCTCAACGAGGTTTCACGTGTGCCGTCCGCACGCAAGACATCAAGGCCGTCCGACAAGGCGAACGCGACGCCCTCAAGAACCGAATAGGCAAGCGTGGCGCGGTCGGTCGAATCGACCAGTCCACAAAACACACCTTGGGCGTACGGGTCATTATGGGGTGTTCGTTCTCCCGAAAGATATGGCAGAAATAATGGGGCTTTTGCGCGGCGGCTCGCGCTGACGCTCGCGACCTCACCTAACAGACATTCTTCATTCGCCGAAGTGAGGTTGCATAGCCAGCGAACGCAGCTGGCCGCAGATAACACAACGCTGGTTCGGTGCCACCTGTTCGGAATCGCATGGCAGAGCGCGTGTACCCCCAGATGGGGGCTTGGCCGAAACCGCCCGGTGACAACGGACAGCACTCCCGATGTACCGAGAGAAAGAAAACCATCCCCCGATTCAGCCGCGCCGACCCCTAGTGCGCTCGTCGCGGTATCGCCCCCGCCAGCCGCAACAATGACATTTGGGGGCAGCCCGAGCTCGTCAGCGACACTGCGACGAACGATGCCGGCCGCCCGGCTCCCTTCTTCAATCGAGGGCACCTGCATTCGCGTCATGTCACAAGCTTGCAGGAGCTCGTCGGACCACTCGCGACGCCCGACGTCAAGCCAGAGGGTTCCTGACGCGTCGGACGGGTCCGTGAGCTTTACACCGGTCAAACGCAGACGTAGATAGTCCTTCGGCAGCAGGACACACGCCAGCTGTCGGAAGTGCTCGGGCTCGTGTCGTGCGACCCATAATAACTTTGGTGCCGTGAGCCCTGGCATTGCACAATTGCCAGCGACTGCATGCAGCATTGGCGCGCGGGCCGTGAGCTCAGTGCATTCACTGACGCTGCGCATATCGTTCCACAATATCGCCGGGCGCAGCGGCCGGTCATTGGCATCAAGTAGAACAGCACCGTGCATTTGACCAGAAAGGCCAATGGCCTGTACGTGCCCAAAAGCGTCGGGATAGTTCTTGCGCAGCGCCGATAGCGCAGTCCGCGTAGCTCGCCACCAATCCTCCGGGTCCTGTTCTGACCATCGGTGCCTGGGCCTCGATATTTCCAGCGGATGGCGAGCGGTCCCGACGACAAGCCCATTGCTGGCCAGCAGGAGGACCTTCAGTTCGGTCGTGCCGAGGTCAATGCCAAGGAACATTATTCGACCTCGAGATGAGTCTTGCCTTTATCGCCTAGAGGTCGAAATTGGTTGGCATCAGAACCACGTCGCGAATGGTCAAACCGCGTTGCCGCGTCAACATGAACATGATGACTTCCGCGACCTCACTGGCCTCTATCAGGCTCCCCGATTCCCTGGCCTCTTTGAGTTTTTCCTCGGGCCAGTCGGCGAGCAGAGCGCTAATGACCGGGCCGGGCGAGACGGAGCCGACGCGGATTCCGTGCTTGAAAACCTGGCGCCGCACGGTCTGGACAAAGCAGTTAATCGCCCATTTGGACGACGCATAGACCGGCTCCCACGGCGTCGGAAAATGAGCGGCCAGCGAGCTGGTCACGATGATATCGCCGGTCCGCCGGGCTATCATGTGGGGCAAAACGTCGTGAACGTTTTTCATCACGACATTGATGTTGAGATTCAGCATCCGGTCAATCGCTGCCGTCTCCGCGTCCACGAGCTCGCCCCCGACATAGATACCGGCATTGGCATGCAGGATGTCGATTTGCCCTGCGATTTCCAGCACGCGTGGTACGAGCGTCGAGCAAGCCTTCGAGTCGAGCAAATCCAGGACTAGCGGAATCGCCGCATCGCCGTGTTTATTGCAGATTGACGTCACTGCAGCGTCATCGCGGTCCACTAGCACCACGCGGGCACCTGATGATAAAAACGCCTCGGTGCTGGCCAGCCCAATGCCTGACGCAGCCCCAGTGACAACAGCAACCTTGCCCTGCAGTCGTCCTTCCATCTTCCTGTTCCTCATCGTTGTCGGACAGCGCTGACACACGCGGCGGTACCTGGGTGCCCGGACAGTCCTGTTGCTCGCCCAATTCAGACCGCCGGCAACATCGATTTCTGGCCTCGCCTGTGACCATCTTCGCGGGCGCGCCATGTGCCGCGAGGACCCCCGCTTGAACGAGTGGTCAATTGCTCGCTTGAGGAGCAAATATTCGTTCTCAGGGGCAACTCTGTCAAGCAAAGTTAGGGGAGGAGAAACCCCATAGCCTTGGGCGACGAAGGTAAAGCTGTTACTTGCGCGGGTTCAACTCAGGATGCTGGTGCGAGTAGGGTGCTTCGTACTTCAGTTCATAGTGCACGCCGACGCCAATGCGCGTTGACGGAAAGCGGTCGCCCTCAACGCACGTGGCATCAAATGTCCGGCCCTCGTTGTCGCCACCTTCAAGAACGGCCGAATAGATACCCGACACTGTGACGATTTCGCCGGGTCTGAACGTGTCTGCCATGGTGCCTCCTTGCTTGCGCCTCTCATTACTCGGGCGAATCTTCATCAGTTTCTTCGCCGTCTTCCGACCTGATGCGGGTGGTTCCACCCGTCGCCGGCGGGTCGCTGGCGGGGAACGTGTCATCGACAGCCCTGTCGATGTCGTCTTCGGACTTCTCACTGGCTGGCGTCTGTTCCTTCGGTTTTGTGGCCATGTCTGTCTCCGGTTGTATCAGTGATTCGAGAGCAGCAAGGCGTATTCCGCGACCTGGCCGAGAAACCAGCGCATCGAGCTTTCTCTTCGCTAGTGCCCGGTTCATAATCGATTGGCGTTGCCGGTTTCTTCGCGCTTGCATCTTGTAGCCATAATCGAGGTCTGCGATACCGGGTCGCTTCGCGTGGACTCTCTCGCGCCTCCGTTTATTGGCATGCTCTGCCACGCTGACTTAGCAGGTTTAAATGGACGTCCCTGTTACGGAGGAGCAGATTCGGACCATTGCCTTTTACCTTTGGGAAAGGGATGGGGGCCCGGAGGGTCGGTCCGAGGAATACTGGGAGAAAGCCCGGCAGCAGTTAGGACTTGATGCCGGCGCTCCGTCGACGGAAGCGGAAACGTCAGGACAGGAACAGTCAAAGGCGTGAGTGTCGCTCAAAATAGAGCGAATCCTGAAGGGCCCGTCTGCCGCGCCGTTTCGCGACCAGTACTATGTGGCTCTTTCTGAGGCATAGAACGGGCACACGATTCTTCGTCGAACCAGCCTCCCCGTCAGCATCGACGTTGCACGCTGTCGAAATCGGCGATTCATGCCGAAGACAATGGGTCATTCAGGCTTTGCTGCCAGTGAGGCACAACCTGAAGCCGCTCGAGAACCGGGAGCACCACCGTCACCTCGGTCCCTGTACGGCCATCGCCGCTCGCAATGGAGACGCGACCGCCGTGACACTCAACCAGATACTTGACCAGCGCAAGTCCGATTCCCAGACCTGAATCCGCTGTCGATACCCGCGAACGGAGCTGCGTGAACATCCCGAACACATGGGGAAGCTTGTCCGCAGGGATACCGTATCCCTCATCGGTCACGGTGAATTTCACACTACCTCGCGCGGTCGTCCCGTTGTCGTCGGAAGCCGGTTCGACAACAGCGGCGAGTTCAATGTGGCTGCCGTCGGGCGAATACCTGGCGGAATTGCTGAGCAGGTTCACGAGAACCTGGGTAAGGCGGGCCGCGTCGGCGTGCAATGCGACCGGTTCGGACGGACACTGAACGGTCAGTCGGTGCTTGCGCGCCTCCATCGCTGGCTGCACGGCGTGGACGGCATCCCACACGATATCCGCCAGCTGGCATCTGCCCATCTTGACTTCCACCTTGCCGTGCCGGATTCGCGATGCGTCCAGCAGGTCATCAATCAGTCGCTGGAGCCGGCCTATCTGCCGTTGCGCTATCTCGAGCGCGCGCGCCGTCGCTGAACCGCTGCTCCCTGGGCGACCAAGAATTTCCAGTGACGAAACCACGGGCGCAATTGGGCTTCGGAGCTCGTGACTGAGTGTGGCGATAAACTCGAAGGTGCGCTCTTCGGTCCGGCGGAGCGCTTCCTGGGCTTCCTCTGCTTCAGTCGCCCGTTTCTCCGCCAGCGCCTGCATACGCGTGACCTGCAACGCGGCACCGGTGAAGTCGGCGAGGCTTGTCAGCAAACGCAGGTCTTCTGCGTCGAAGCGCGCGTTTTCGTCGTGAGACATTACCCAGATGGCGCCCCAGGGCCCGTCGCCAACCGGGATGGGCACGAGCAGCGCTTCGACGACTGGCGGCGAGACGGCTTCTATCGACGGGAAGTAGCGTTGCGGTGTCCTGAACAGTTCCGGCTTGCCCATTGCCAGCGTCACGCCGCATACGCTGTCATCAAAGGGTCGGTAGGTATTCAGAAGTGGCGCACAGTGGCCTGCGAGGGCCGCCCACCGGAAACTCACCGGCTTGTCCGGCGGCGACTCGAGCACGCTGATGCCTGCGCTGCCAGCCCTGCAGAGCCGGGCAGCCTCCGATGTCAGCATGTCAAGCATGGCTGCATCAGAGGTAGCGAGCGCATGGGCGAGCCGTCTCAGGACTTTGGCCTCCGCTCCATGGTTGGGGCGCCGGCTTGCCCGCGTCGCGAGTTCGGCGGTAATCAGCGCTTCCTGGTGCGCCGCACGAATGCCCGTGTCGGTCGGAGAAGTAGTTATTTCCAGATTCATGTCTGCACTCTCTCTGCGCAAACGTCCAAGGCTTTCACGAGCGACCTGCAACGTCGGCGGTGTTAAGCACTTTCTGTCGCACGGGTCGTTCCTAGCGGACTGCATCGCCGTGCCGTTGGTTGCCTTGTTCCCCTTGTGCATGCCTTCGAAAGTTCGTCGACGACGCAGTCGACCGCGGAACGGCGGATACCTCTCCGCCGTTCAACCGTATGCATCGGGTAGCTGGCGTCAGCCTGTACGCACCTCAATGCGTCGTGGCTTCGCCTCGTCGCGACGCGGTATCGTCAGCTTCAGGACGCCATCCTTCAGGGACGCCTCAATCCGCGAGGTATCGAAGTCTTCGCTGACGGTGAAGCGGCGCGAGAAGTAGGGCGCCCGCACTTCCGCATGTGAGAGCACGAGGTTCGGCGGCACGGGCACCATGGATTCTGCCTCGATGGTCAGACTGCCATCGTGGACGTTGATGTCCAGCTTCTCTTTCGATACGCCAGGCAGGTCGGCCAGCAGCGTGACGGCGTGAGCGTCTTCGAAGATATCGACCGCCGGCGTCAGCGCGGCGCGACGACGTGTGTCACCCGATTCCGCGCGCGTCACCGCGTCCGGGTCGCGTTGGGCGATTTGCGTGTTGTCGCTCATGATGTCACCTCGTCACTGAACGGTAATTGCACGGGGTCTGGACGTTTCGCGTTTGCCCACAGAAATCAGCAGGCACCCGTCGACATAGCGCGCCTGCACCTTGTCGGGGTCGGCCTGCTGGGGCAGTTCGATGACCCGCCGGAACGAACCATTGAAGCGCTCCTGCGCGTACTGCCGCGTGCCCTCAGGTAACTGTGCTTCGCGGGTCGTCCGCTCGCCGGCAATCGAGAGCAGACCTTTATCGATGGAGATATCAAGCTTCGCGGGCTCGACGCCGGGCGCAAACGCGACGATTTCTATCGTGTCGTCGGTCGTGCCGACGTTGATATGAGGAAATGTGCCGAACTGGCTTGAACGAAGGCTGGACGGGAAGCCGCCGAACAGGCTGGACATCTGGCGTTGCAGCCGGTCCAGTTCGCTGAAGAGGTCGGTCCCAAAGTGAAGGTCACTCATGGTCGCTTTCTCCTCTGCGGCGAGGAGACAAACCGGCATACGCGCTTCAGTCCGGTTGTCCCGTGCCGCGGACAATCAAGGTTGAAACACGCAGCGCCCGCGAACTGGGTGTCCGCGAACGACTGCCTGAGCGATGCTTAAGATAGGACGTCTGCAGTAAATTTCAAGAGGCGGCGCAGCAGATTTTTTGGCCTTGAAAATCGACGCTGGCGCCCATACAGTCCGCGCACCAATGTTCACTGGGAGACGACCGTGGAATTCGATACGGACTGGAGAACGCTTGGCAGGCACCGCATCAAGCTGCGCTCCACCAAAGGCTTTCCGACCGAACTGATGCTGCAGGTCGCGGAAGTGACGCGACTCGCCGTCGACAACAATATGAGTGCGCGGGCGCGCATTGTCGAAATCGTGTATCGGCACGAGAAGGCGTACGACATCACCGTCGGAACAACCTTGGCGGAAGACCAGATTTGCGCGGCGCAGCTCGAAAGCGCTATTGCCACGGTGATGGGCTTGTTGCCGGAGCAGGTCAACATCTTTGTCCACGCCGTCACGCAGGAAGAGGTCGACCTGCACTTCGGCGTGTACGAGCGGATGCTGGCGGAGAAGCTGGGCGCCGTGGCCCCGATACAGTGATAGAGCGCTATTCGCGAGCGCTCTTATAGCGGCGTCCCCGGCGGCGCCATTCTGCGCTGCCGCAAGGCTCCTCCCTCCTTTTTGCGGCTTCGTCCGTTATCCCGGCGTTCATAACTTCTGGACATTGACTCTCCGTGGTTCTCGGATCAGAGAGCCGAACGGCCTGGCTCCAGTCATTTGCGAGACTTGCACGTCAGTGCTGCGCCTTTGCAAGTGCGCTTCAAGCACCAGCGCGCAGGGGATACGCCGAGGCTACCTACGCGGTGCATGACCGTAATCCCGCCGCGCATCCCGACCATGACGACAGATACCCGCGCCAGCGAGCTCGGCTAGTTGAAATATTGGCCCAATCATAGTCGCCGGTTATCCCACTAAGGTATCCGCGTACTCGCTGTCGTCCTGATGAAACAGTGCGAGGAATTGCCTCGCCGGAATGCTGAGCGGCCGGTCGCGCCGCACGACGCTGCCGTACGACGGCAGCTTTTGCGCGAATACGTAATCGATGATCGAGACGATCCCGTGTGTTGCGTTGCGCAGGGCCACTGTCTGTGGAATCACGCCGAGCATCGGCGAGCGGTCGACGAGATTCATTGTCGTCAGAATCGAGCCGGTTTCAATCAGTCCACGCGGCATCGGCTGGTGGTGCATCCGAAACTCACGCTCGACGACTTCGCGCGCCGGGCTTCCCGCCGGCTGCAAAATCCACATGTAGTCGAGCAACGAGTCGAAGCTGACGGGCCCGACGCCCGCAAGCGGATGATTGCGGCCGGCGACGACCGCGAGTGCCTCGTCGTCGACCGCGCGGAAGGTGCAGTCGTTCCCGACATCGCGGCCGATCACGACTTCGAGCACGCCCTCGTGCAGTTGCGGCATCAGTCGGTCGCTTGTGTCGACCGCGATATCGATCGCAAGAAGCGGGTAGCGCTCTTTCAGTTGCACGAGCGCCTCGGTGAGCCGTCCTGGCGATGCCGCCATGATGCTGCCGATTGCAAGCCGCCCGGCGCTGCCGAGCTGCAACTCGGCAAGTTCGCGGTTCAATGCCTCGACGCTCCCGCGAATGCCACGGAAATAGCCGAGCACCCGGGCGCCGGCCGGATTGATCACGAGCCCACGGCCCACGCGGTCGAACAGCGGCTGACCAAGCGCGCTCTCTAATTCAGCCAGCATTTTGGTCGCCGCCGGCTGCGTCAGGCCAATCCGGTCGGAGGCAGCACGCAGCGTCGAGCACTCGTCGACCGCAAGCAGCAGCGCGATCTGGCGCATTCGCAGCCGGTTCAGCAATTGCGAAGTCGAGTCGCGCCTGTCGATCGAGCCCATTTCTGATCACCCCTGGTTATCAATTCATCAAGAGTTTTCAATTTACCGACTCAATCCGTCTACCTAGTATGAACCCCATATGACGAACGGCCGGCTTCCGGCCCCTACAGGAGACGCACATGCAGAACATCGCAACGGCAGCGCAGCGTATCGCGTACATGGGAGAAACGGCATGACCGTCGGCGCGAACCTGCCCGTCGTCGCGCTGACGCTCGGCGATCCGGCCGGCATCGGCCCCGAACTGATCGCGAAGCTGCTCGCCCAGCCGAACGTGAGCGCGCGCGCCAACCTCGTGCTGATCGGCGATCGCTGGCTCTGGGAAGCTGGGCAGCGCATCGCTGGTGTCAACGTCGACGTGGACGCGGTCACGTCGCTCGCTGAAGTGCGTCACCGGGAAACAACCGCGCGTCCGGCATTCGTCGAAATCGACACGATCGACGCAGCGCAGGTCAAGGTCGCTCAGGTCGGCGCCGAAGGTGGACGCTCGGTATTGAGCGTGCTGAACCGGTGCATGGACGCAGCCCTCGCAGGCGACATCGACGCGATCTGCTTTGCGCCGCTGAACAAGCATGCGATGAAGCTCGGGGGGCTGCGTCACGAGGACGAACTGCATCACTTCGCCGAGTATCTCGGCGTGACCGGCTACTTCTGCGAATTCAACACGCTCGGCGAACTGTGGACCGCGCGTATCTCGTCGCACATTCCGCTGAAGGACGCGGCGAGCTACCTCAGTGTCGAGAGGATCGGGCAGGCGGCAGAGTTGATCTACCGGTCGCTGCTCGCGAACGGCGTGGCGCTGCCGAAGGTCGCGATCGCCGCATTCAATCCCCACGGAGGCGATGGCGGCAGTTGCGGCCGCGAAGAAGTCGACATCATCGGGCCCGCGGTGCGCGCGTTGCAGGCGCGCGACTGGCCGACGGCCGAGCCGTTTCATGGCCCGTTCCCGGCTGACACGATTTTCCTGAAGGCGCAGGCAGGCGATTACCAGGCGATTGTCACGATGTACCACGACCAGGGGCAAATCGCGATCAAGTTGCTCGGGTTCTCGCGCGGCGTGACCGTGCAGGGGGGGCTGCCCGTGCCGATCACGACGCCCGCGCATGGCACCGCGTACGACATCGCGGGCCGCGGCGTCGCCGACGTTGGCGCGACCTGGCAGGCGCTGCAGATCGCCTGTCGGATGGGCGCAGCACACCGCCGGCGGACCGTTTCCGTGTGACGACCGTGCCGGTTACGTCGATTACGCTAATTTCGAATCCGATCGAAGTAGAGGAGACACCGTAATGAAGATCAAATCCGTCCGCGCACGCCTGTTTCAATGGAAAGGCAAGACTGTGCCGCCGCAGGGCAATTTCTGCTCGAATGCGATGGACATGCTGTATGCACCGCAAGAGACGATGAGCACGTTCCGCTTCCATTCGTGGACGGTCGTCGAAGTGGAGACCGACGACGGTATCGTCGGGCTTGGAAACGTCGCGCTCGCGCCGCAGGTGGCGAAGCTCATCATCGACGAGTATCTTGCGCCGCTCGTGATCGGCCAGGATCCGTGGGACTACGAATACCTGAGCCAGCGAATGTACCGCGCAACGCACGCGTGGGGGCGCAAGGGCATCGGGATGGCCGCGATCTCGGCCGTCGACATCGCGATCTGGGACGTGCTCGGCAAGAGCGTCGGCAAGCCAGTGTTCAAGCTGCTTGGCGGGCGTACCAAAGAACGGATTCCCTGCTACTACTCGAAGCTGTACCGGACAGACCTGAAGGCGATGCAGGCCGAGGCGCAGAAGTTTCTCGATCAGGGCTTTCGCGCGTTCAAGATGCGCTTCGGCTACGGCCCTGCGCATGGCCAGCAGGGTGTCGTCGAGAACCTGAAATCGGTGGAGGCCGTGCGCGAGGTGATCGGCTACGACAACGATCTGATGCTCGAGTGCTACATGGGCTGGAACGTCGAATACGCGAAGCGGATCCTGCCGAAGCTCGAGAGGTTTCAGCCGCGCTGGCTCGAAGAGCCGGTGATCGCCGACGACATTGACGGTTACGCAGAACTGAACCGTCTGACTAGCATCCCGATCTCGGGCGGTGAACACGAGTTCTCGCTATACGGCTTCAAGCAGTTGCTCGATCGCAAGGCCGTATCGGTCGTCCAGTACGACACGAACCGGGTCGGGGGAATCACGATGGCGCATAAGATCAATGCGCTGTGCGAGGCCTACAGCGTGCCTGTCATCCCGCACGCGGGGCAGATGCATAACTACCACCTGACCATGAGCACGTTGGCGTCCCCGATGAGCGAATATTTTCCAATGTTCGACGTCGAGGTCGGCAACGAGCTGTTCTATTACATCTTCGACGGCGAACCCGTCGCAGAGAACGGCTTTCTGCAACTGCGCGACGACGTGCCGGGCCTCGGCCTCAAGTTGAAGACCGAGTTCCTCGACCAGTTCGACATCGTGGAGTAGTCATGGCGGCCCGTTATCAGGGAGTGTTTCCCGTCGCGCCAACGATCTTCACCGAGGACGGTGCGCTCGATCTCGACGGCCAGCGCCGCTGTCTCGACTTCATGATCGACGCCGGCTCACAAGGCATCTGCATCCACGCGAATTATTCGGAACAGTTCGCGCTCGGCGACGACGAACGCGAGACGCTCACGCGACTGACCCTCGAGCATGTCGCCGGGCGCGTGCCCGTGATCGTCACGACCTCGCATTTCAGCGCGCGGATCTGCGCCGAACGAAATCGTCAGGCGCAGGCACTCGGTGCTGCGATGGTCATGGTGATGCCGCCTCACCACGGCGCGACGTTTCGAGTATCGGAAGCGCAGATCCATGTGTTCTTCGCCGAGGTGGCGGCGGGCCTGCGGATACCGCTGATGATCCAGGACGCGCCGGCGAGCGGAACGACGCTGTCCGTGCCGTTCCTCGTGAAGCTCGCCCGGGAGATCGACGCGGTGTCGTACTTCAAGATCGAGACGTCGGGCGCTGCGTCGAAACTGCGCGAGCTGATTGCGCTGGGCGGCGATGCGATCGAGGGCCCGTGGGACGGCGAGGAGGGCATCACGCTACTCGCCGATCTCGACGCGGGGGCGAAGGGTGCCATGACGGGCGGCGGTTATCCGGACGGCATTCGCCGGATTACCGACGCGCACTTCGCGGGCCGCCGCGAGGAGGCGATCGAGCAGTACGAGCGCTGGTTGCCTCTTATCAACTACGAGAACCGGCAATCGGGCTTCCTGACATCGAAGGCGTTGCTCAAGGCAGGCGGCGTGATTGCGTGTGACAGGCCGCGCGCGCCTTGGCCTGGGTTACACCCGCAGGTCCACGCGGGCCTTCTCGAGACAGCGCGACGGCTCGATCCGCTCGTGCTGCGCTGGGGACGCTGATACGTCGACCGCAGCGCATTGGCGCCCCTGGACCCGTAGCGTGCCACACGGTGAGCGCGGTACATGGGGTGTCGCAACGGCCGGCACCGGCCACATGGCTGTCGGCGAATAGACCGACATAGCTGATAACGATATTGGAGACACTATGACCATGCTCAACACGGCGACTCCGGCGTACGAAGCTGACGACGCCATTCCCCGTCGCCGGTGGGGACGGGTGATCCCACCGCTGCTGCTCGCCTGCATCATCTCGTACATGGATCGCGTCAACATCGCGTTCGCGATGCCGGGCGGCATGAACGCCGACCTTGGGATGAACGCGTCAATGGCGGGGCTCGCGGGTGGCATTTTCTTCTTCGGTTATCTGTTCCTGCAGATTCCGGGCGGCCGGCGGGCGGCGCTCGGCAGCGGCAAGAAATTCATTGCGTGGTCGCTCGTCAGTTGGGCGGTTCTGTCCGCGCTCACGGGGCTCGTCACGCAGACCTGGGAGCTACTCGCGCTGCGCTTTCTGCTCGGCGTTGCCGAGGGCGGGATGCTGCCCGTCGTGCTGACGATGGTAAGTCAGTGGTTCCCGGATCGCGAACGCGGCCGGGCAAACGCGATGGTGATCATGTTCGTGCCGCTCGCCGGTATGATCACCGCGCCTCTGTCCGGTTTCGTGCTCGCCGCGTACGACTGGCGCCACCTGTTCTTCAGTACGGCGCTGCTGTCCATTCTTTTTCTCGGCGTCTGGCTCGCGTTTGCCGACGATGGTCCTGAGACCGCGCGCTGGGTATCGCCGCGCGAGAAGGCGTACATTCTCGACACACTGCGCAACGAGAATGAGCGCAAACAGGCGGCGGGCACGCCGTCCGTCACGTCACTGGGCGCGCTGTTACGCAACCCGACGATCTGGCTCCTGATCGCAATCAATCTTTGCTATCAGGCGGGAATTTATGGCTATACGATGTGGCTGCCGACGCTGCTGAAAGACCTGACTCATACGGGTATGGGCAAGGTCGGCCTGCTTGCGATGATTCCGTACGTCGCGATGGTCATCGGCATGTTCGTGACGTCGTACCTTTCGGATCGAACCGGCAAACGGCGTCTCTTCGTGCTGCTGCCGCTCGTCGGTTTCGCCGCCTGCCTTGCGTTGTCGGTGCTGAGCCACGCGACGATGACGTTGTCCTTTGCGTTCCTGATTGGGTGCGGCTTCTTCCTGCAGGCGGCGGCCGGCGTATTCTGGGCGATTCCGCCAAAGCTCTGCAGCGTTGAGGCGGCGGGTAGCGCACGCGGGCTCATCAACGCACTGGGCAATCTCGGTGGCTTCTGCGGCCCTTACGCGGTCGGCGTACTGACCCAGCATGTCAGCTCGGCCGCGGGCGTCTATTGTCTCGCTGCCGTGCTCGCGGTCGCGGGCCTGCTCGCGCTAATGCTTCCGAAGCGCTGCGAAGACTGACGCGCGCGTCGACGAACCCGGACAGACAACTGCGCCAGCGGCGCGCCACTGGCAAGATCGGCAACATGGAGATTGGGACGATGAACGATATCCTGCTACTCGTGCAGAAATGCGCGCACACCTTCAGCTTCTACGACCTCGAAACGAAAACGGCGCTCAAGCACATCGTTTTGCCAAATTTTCCGCATGAGTTCACGGTCGATGCGGACGGGCGCTACGCATATGTCGGCATTTTCGGGATCGAGACAGCCTGGACGCGCGGACAGGACGGCGACCACCGCGTGGCCGAGATCGACCTGCATGAACGAAGACTGACACGGATGCTCGACATCTGGCCGTACTATCGTCCTCACGGGATGGCGAGCGATGCCACGGGCCGCCTGTATGCGATGAGCGAGGCGAACGACATGCTGCTCGTATTCGATCGACCGCGCGAGCAGGACGTGCCGAACATGGCGGTGCCGTCGGGTGGCGTGAAAACGCATCTCGTCACCTTGACGCGTGACGCGAGCCGCGCTTACGGCGTGCATCTTCTGTCGAACACGGTCACACAATTCCATCCGCGCGACGCGACTGTCGCGCCGCGCGCGGTGATGCCTGGGCCACGCCCCGAAGGCAACGCGCTGTCGAGCGACGAGAAGACTTTATATATCGCGAACCGCGGCGACGACACCCTTGTCGCAGTCGACACTGGGACGATGACCTGCGGGCGGCGGGTGAAGACACGTAGCGACCCGAACCGGATCTACCGGACGAGCGCACCCGACGGCCGCGATCTGCTGTTGCTGACGAACTCCGGCGAACAATCGATCTCGGTGTTCGACGCGACACGGCTCGAGGAAATCGAGCGGATCGCGCTGCCAGCGAATCCGACTGCGCTGTCATTCCATCCGGTGCGGCCCGCCGCGTACGTGTCCTTTCAGGATGACCACGTGCGCGAACTCGATCTGCGCGCGTGGCGCTTCGTCAACGAGTTTGCGACACTGCGCGAACCAGATGCATCTCATGTGGTCCCCGGTGCGCGCTGATCCGAGCGGTGCAGATCATGCGATCGCGCCACCCGACGCGATCATCGACGCGCATCATCATCTGTGGCGTCTCGGCGGCGCGCTGCGCTATCCGTGGCTCCAGAATGCGTACGACCCTGAGCATTTCATGCTCGGCGACTACGCTTCGTTGTGCCGCGATTTCGACGTTGACGCTTACCGTCGTGCTACCGGAGGCGCGGCCGTTGTCGCGAGCGTACATGTCGAGGCGGAGTGCGCGCGCGAAGATGCGCTGGCCGAGACGCGCTGGTTGCATGAGACTGCGGCGCGTGCGCCGCTGCCCTCGGCTGTCGTCGCGTGGGTCGACCTGTTGGCAGACGATGTGGAAGAGCGGCTCTCCGAACAGGCGGCTTACCCACTGGTGCGTGGCGTACGCTTTAAGCCGCGTACATCGTCGGTGCCGGGTGGTGCCCTCGACGGACCCGGCACGCTCGCTGACCCGCGCTGGCCAGGCGCACTCGAGCGGCTCGCCGCGCAGGGCCTAGGCTGGGATCTCCGCTTACCGTTCTGGCATCTCGGCGACGCAGCGCAACGCCTCGCCGATGCACCGTCGGTCGATGTCGTGCTGGAGCACGCGGGCCTGCCGTGGGATCGCTCCGAGGCGGGCCTCGCAACCTGGCGGAGGGGAATGGAGGCGCTCGCGGCACTACCGCACGTCTCGGTGAAGCTATCCGAGTTCGGGCTGCGAGATGCCGTGTGGAACGAGGACGAGAACCAGAGGATCATTGGTGATGCGCTCGCGATTTTCGGTGCCGGGCGCTGCATGTTCGCGAGCAACTTCCCGGTGGCCGGGCTGCGTGTCACCTTTCCGGCGCTCGTGCGGACGTTCGCGGCGGCGCTCGCGAGCCGTAAATGGAGTGCGGCTGAGCAACACGCTGTCTGGTACGACAACGCTATCCGCATTTACCGGATCGATTCCGGCACCAGCTTGCACGATTACCGAACAGGACAATGACCTGGATTGCTGGAGAGGTGTCTATTGTCGACGCGGTCGCGCAAGGCACACAGTTGATGCAACCATTCGCGTGGATGCGTGGCGGCACGCTCCAGCCGGCATTGTTATGGAGCAATGGTGATTGTCCCACTCCTACTCACACGAAATGACGTAATTGAAGTCGGCAACCGTTCGACACGACATCGACGACCAAACGATAGGGAGGCAAACAGCACTCGGCTTCGCGGTCCTGCATACGCCGACGACCGCATCTGGCGCGTATTCGTCAAGGTACTTCGGACCGGCCGGTGAAGGGGCCGGCGCGGGGAACATCCAGCTTGCGGCTATAACTCGCGCCTTCTCACGGCAAACATCCTGGTAGCGCGGCCGCGCACGCGAGGGAAGGGCGGCATCGGCCACAAGCGGCCGATCACGTTTGTGTAACGGTTGACCGTTGATTGGGGCAAACCGGCCATTCGAATTTTGCATCCTGATTCGAATGGCCGTCGGTACAGTCGGCAGGTTGTTTCGTTGTTGCCACTGTCTAATGGTTGCGCGATGCTAACCTTCGTGCGGAATTTATCGGTCCGACCCAGACTTTAGGTCACCGAAAAAATGGGCGTACTACTACAGGTCTGTCGCGGGCACGGTCGCTGACATTCCAATCGTCCCGGAGCTGGAATGCGCCAGCACGTAGTTCACCAGCGCCTTTAGCTTGGCAGGCTGCTGCCGTCTGCTCGGGTAGTACAGGTAGAACCCGGGAAAAGTCGGTGAGAAGCTGCTCAAGACGCGTTTCAGCTTCCTGGCCCGGATGTGAGGAAGCGCGAGCGGCTCGAACGTGTACGCCAGTGCAATCCCATCCAGCGCAGCTTCAATCGAGAACAATGAGTCGCTGATCGTGAGATTGCCGCTGATCTCGTACTCGACGATACGGCCTTCGACCTCGAGTTCCCACTTGTGAATGGCCCCACTGCCTGAAAACCTGAATCGCACGCAGTTGTGATGTATCAGATCGGAGGGGTGCCGTGGCACAGGATGCTGCTTGAAGTAGTCGGGAGAGCCAACAATGGATACGGCAACCGGGCCACCGAGAGGCACGGCGATCATGTCCTTCTGCACACTCTCTCCCATTCGAATGCCCGCGTCGAACCCTCTTTCGACGATGTCCACGTAGCCCTCGTCATTCGTGAGCTCCACCTGGATGTCCGGATAGGCTTTCAGGAACCCGGCCAGCAGCGGCTGGAGGACCATGGCGGTCGAGATTCGCGCTGCGTTGATGCGCAGCACGCCCGATGGCCGGCCCTGAAGCTCATGAAGTTGCTCCCCAGCTTCCAGTACGTCGCTCAACGCCGGCCCAATCCGGGACAGGTATGCCTGTCCGGCTTCAGTGAGGCTGACGCTACGCGTGTTCCGGTTGAGAAGCCTGACGCCGAGCCGGGCTTCCAGGTGGCGGATCGCCTGACTGAGCGCAGAAGGCGAGACCTCGAGCGCTGCCGCGGCGGCAGAGAACCCGCGGTACTCTGCGACCTTCCAGAATGCGAGCAGTCCATCAAGCTGGTTGAGTCTCATACTTTGAAGAATATCTTCAAAGCGTGTTCAGCACCAGGGTGTTTTTCTTCTCAGTCAATCTGCCTAGAGTGACAGGCATTGACCAGGACTGGGAGTTTGAGCATGAGCAAAGTGTGGTTTATCACGGGTGCTGGCAGCGGCATCGGCGCCGGTACAGCCAGGGCCGCACTGAAGGCAGGTGATCGGGTCGTTGCCACAGGCAGGAACCCGGACAAGGTGGGCAATGCTTTGCGCGACCTGGCCGGCGAGAACCTGGAGATTCTCCGGCTGGACGTCTCCGACGAGGCCCAGGCAACGGCCGTGGTCGACGAGGTGCAAAAAAAGTTCGGGCGTATCGATGTAGTCGTGAACAGTGCCGGCTACAGCCTCTTAGGCAACTACGAGGAACTGGGAACGCAAGACATCCAACACCTGTTCGCGACGAACTTCTGGGGCGTGAGCAACGTGATGCGGGCAGCGCTGCCGATCATGCGCAAGCAGCGCTCCGGGCACATCATCAACGTCAGTTCCGTGGCAGGCGCTGTCGGCCTGATGCACTGCGGCGCCTACAGCGCGAGCAAGTTCGCCGTGGAGGGGCTTTCGCTTTCTGTGGCTGAAGAGGTCGGAAAGTTCGGCATCGAGATCACGGTGGTCGAGCCGGGATTCTTCCGCACGGACTTGCTGGCCGCAGCCAACGCCAAATGGCCGGACAAGCGTGTCGACGATTACGCAGCCGCCGAGGTCAGCGCCGAGGCGATGTGGTCTCCCTATGCAGGCAAGCAACCGGGCGATCCGGACAAGCTAGGCCAGATCCTGGTAAAGCTTGTGGGCATGGAGACTCCGCCCAGAGTGTTCGTGGCCGGAAGCGATGCACTGGCGGCGGTCGGGCCGGCTGTGGAGGCTCGATTGAAAGCGGTCCACGCCTTCGAGGCGCTTTCGAAGTCGACGGACGGCAGCTTCTGATCGCGAGGCGAGTTGCCCTTGCCACGACACACCTAACCTGCGAAGGACTGACCCATCATGAGCACGCTCCACGTCAACGGCCGTGAGCACACGGTCGACGTCGCTCCGGACACCCCCATTCTCTGGGCCTTGCGCGACACGCTGGGCATGACGGGCACGAAGTTCGGATGCGGCGCCGCGCTGTGCGGCGCCTGCACCGTGCATCTGGACGGGCAGGCCATCCGCTCCTGCGTTACGCCGATATCGGCGGCCCAGGGCAGGCAGATCACCACCATCGAAGCCGCCACCGACGGCAGTGGATAGATGGTATGAACGCCACCCTCCCGTCGCGGTCGTTTCGGCTCTGAACACTGAAGTGCCTTTGGAGGTACTGGGTCCCTCCAGAACGCAACGGCATCAATGTGCCAAAGTGGAAGTTGTCGCGACCACTTGAGGGAACGGAGGGACCATCATGAATGCTACGACGTTCGGGCTCGATATTGCAAAGCGCACGTTCCAGATGTATTGGATCGAAGCGGAAACCGGAGAGGTGGTGAACCGGCGATTCACGAAGCAACAACTTATAGAATTCCTTGGCCAGCGAGCGGCCAGTCGGGTGGCCTTGGAAGCCTGCGGGAGTGCGCACTGGTGGGCGCGCAAGATTGCGGCGCTAGGTCATCAAGTCGTATTGCTGCATGCACGGTTCATTCGCCCGTTCGTCCAGAATAATAAGACCGACGCAACAGATGCTCGTGCAATCTGGACGGCAGCGCAGCAACCCGGCATGCGGTCCGTAGCACCGAAGACCGCAGATCAGCAGGCCATGCTCGGATTGCATCGCATGCGGTCACTGCTGGTCAAGTCACGTACCATGCAGGTCAACCAGTTGCGCGGCTTGCTGTATGAATTTGGCGTAACGCTGAGAGCGGGACGTCTCGCGGGCTTGGCCGAGGTCCGCGAGCGACTGGGTGAAATTGAGCAGATCGTTCCGGGCATATTGTTCTGTGCGCTGCGCGACCAGCTTCAGTTCATTGAGCGCATCGAAGCCGATATCCGCAAGCTCGAGCGACAGATCGTTGCCTGGCAGCGACAGGAGGCAGCATGTCGACGGCTTTCGGCGATCCCGGGTATTGGGCCATTGACGGCGACAGCCCTGGTCGCGACGATCGGCGATCCCGCCGCGTTCAAATCGGGACGAGAACTTGCCGCATACCTCGGCCTGGTGCCCAGGCAAAGCGGTACCGGCGGAAAGGTGAGATTGGGCGGCATAAGCAAGCGCGGCGACAGCTATATTCGGATGCTGCTGATCCACGGTGCACGTGCGGTCCTCTTCAAAAGCAGGAGCAAGGAGGCCTGGTGCGAGCAACTGTCGCGACGTCGACCTGCGAACGTGGTTGCAGTCGCACTGGCAAGCAAGATGGCGCGGACAGCGTGGTCGCTGCTGGCGAACAACCGCACTTATCAAAAAGACTACGCACTACAAAAGACAGCCTGAAAAACTTGCGCATCGCGCGAGCCATGCAGAAAGGTTGCGAAGGTTGGTAATGATGTGATGGCGAGACAGGTTGGTCCGCAAGAACGCAAACCTGATTGACGCTGAGCGCTTCGAGCGCGCTAGATAGCAGAGGTCGTTCTTGGCGAATTCCATCAGGGCACGCAGGCTCGGCCTGCACATGCCGGATATAAGCCTGCAACCAAATCCCTGTCGAACGTCGCAGCGTTACTACCTTGCAAGCCGGGCGGCGTTCATATAAGCGTCAAGCAGGACGTCCGGTTTACCGACAAACATCTTGGCCGGTCGGCCGAGGTGATTGTCGCTGGGTCAGGGGTTCATGGTTGTCGCTCCGTTCGGGTTGTCAGTGGGTAATTGCCGGCGACGCTCTTTCTGTTTGTCGCTGGCTGTGCGGCGCCGATAGCTTTCGACATTCAGCTCGAAGATCGTCGAGTGATGGACGAGCCTGTCGATGGCGGCCACCGTCATGCCGGGGTCCGGGAAGACGTCATTCCAGCCGGAGAATGGCTGGTTGGCGGTTATCAGAAGACTTTTGCGCTCGTATCTTTCGGCGATCAGCTCGAACAGCACGCTGGTTTCGGCCTGGTCCTTCCTCACATACGACAGATCGTCCAGGATGATCAGGTCGAACCGGTCGAGTTTGGCGAGCGCCGAAGGCAGTTGCAGACTCTGGCGTGCGACCTGGAGCTTCTGCACGATTTCGCCGGTCCGGGTGAACAACACACGATAGCCGGCATCGATCAGGGCATGTCCGATTGCGCTTCCAAGATGACTTTTCCCGCCTCCAGGCGGCCCGAACAGGAGAATCGTGGCGCCTTTCTCAAGCCACGAATCGCCGGTGGCCAGCGCCATCACATGCGCCTTCGAGACCATCGGCACAACCCCGAAGTCGAAGGTGGCGAGCGTCTTGGTCGGATCCAGATGTGACTCGGCACGATGTCGCTCGATTCTTCGTTTGACGCGCTCGGCGAGTTCGTGTTCGAGCAATGCGCCCAGTAACCGGGACGCCTGCCAGCTCTCCTTGTCCGAGCGTTCAGCGAAGTCCGGCCACAACCGGCCGATCGTTGGCAGGCGCAGTTCGTTGAGCATAAGTGCGATACGGCCGGCATCGTAGGCGGCGTTCATGCGAGCACCTCCTCATCGAGCAACGTGTCGTAAAGCGCGGCGGACGGCATCTCGACGACAACCACCGGACACTCGGCCTGGCGCGGCGCGAACTCATCGAACAATACCTTCAGATCGGGCAGTTCACCGAGTTCGAGCAATGCATCGAGCCGCTCGGCCAGTTGCGCCTCGACGCCGTGGTGCCCGGCGAGCTCAAGCAAGCCCACCATGGTCTTGCAGGCGCTACGCGGCGTCAGTGCCTGATCCAGTCGTTCCCAGGTGCGGCGATAGGTTTCACGCGGAAACAGATCGTCACGGAACGCGAGACCCCTGAAGGCCTGTGGCTTGCGTTTGAGCGCGTCGATGAAGTGCCGGTAGTCGATACCGCGACCGCGCCGCCTGCTCGTGTGCGTGACCCTCGTCGTGCTGTGCACGAGCGCGCCGGACAGATAGCAATCGAGCCGGTCACTGTAGAGGCGCACCTTCAGGCGATGGCCGATCAGCCGCGACGGCGCGCTGTACAGGACACAACGTACGGTGAACGTTCCGCAGCGGGTCACGCGCGCCTCTTCCTCAACGAAGTCGGTGGTACGGTGCGCAGGCAGATCCAGCAGGTGTTCACGCTCGATCTGGAACGCCGCAGCATTACGCCGGTTGCGGCGCATTACCACCCCGCGCACGAACTCGTCGTACGCGGCGCGGTCTGCGAAGTCGCGGTGACCGCGCAACTCCAGAGCCTGATCGACCTGATCCTTCAGATAGCGATGCGAGGATTCGACGCTGCCATTCTCATGACCCATGCCACGGTTGTTGCGTGTGCCTTGCATCCCGTAATGCTCGAGCAGCGCTGCATAGCGAACCGTGAAGTCTTCCTCTTCCTGCAGGTTTCTGAATGCTGCCGACAGACTGTCGGAGCGGTGTTCGCGTGGGCAGCCGCCGGCCTGCCAAAGCGCGTTCTGCAGTCCCGTCGCGAGCGCCTGGAAGCTCTCACCATCATCGACCACGCTGGCGTATTCCCAGCGCGAGAACGCCAGCACGAAGTGATACAGCAGGTGGTTGAACGCGATGCCACCAATCGATACGCACAACTTGTCCATATGCGTGAAGTCCGACAGGCCTCGTGCGCCCGGTTGATACGTTTGAGGGAAGAACACTTCCTGGTTCGGCCCTTCGAGCGCGCGCCACTGGCTGACATGCCGCTCAAACGTGCGCCGCATGCTGTCCGGAAAGCGCTCGGGATGGTCCTCCTGCAATTTGCGCAGCAGGGTGATCGCCTTCAGCTTTGGCGCAGCGCGTAGCAATGGGACCACTTCGCTGTCCCAGACATCGGCGAACGGATCTGGGCGCGAGCGCCAGTAGCGCCGGGGCTGCTGTGACGGCAGTCCGGCTTGGTGTTCGACACGCCGCGCCGTGCGCTCGCTCATGCCTGACTTCGCCGCAGCGAGCTTCTGCGGATGGTGTTTGCGATGGTTCATGTAGAGGCGGACCTGCTGGTCGGTGATGCGGCTTCCAGACATGGGCTGACCGCCTCTTTTTAGGTTCAGTCAGCCATCCTAAGCCTCGCCGATCCGGCGCCGCCGGCAGTTCGTCGTCTCCGGCGGCTACGCCGCCTCCGACTCCTCACTACCGGCCAAGATGAATGTCGCTACACCGGACGTAGTCATTGTCGCCACCCACGTTGAGCAACGCTTTCGGGCCAGCGAAGCTGACAGGCTTCAAGGTGATATGCGAGCCTGAGTCGCTTGCCCAGAGCGAGCTTGAGCCGCTGTCTCCCGGCCGATGAAGACCTTTCAGTGCAGTAGCTGTCACCGTCCCGTCCTCTTCGAGAGTAACCACTGCGAAGGTTGCGGCACCTTTCTGGGGTTCATTGCCGAAACAGGGGAAATGAGTGCCTTCCGGGATCTGGGTGATGGGCGGTGGCAGCGCCCTGGTGCGCTTGGCTTCACGGTCGACGCCGTAGAGAGATGCCGTTCCGGCCGGATTATCGACGCCACGCCGGCTTCGCATCTTACGAGCTGACCAACAGCAGCGCCAATATCCGGCGCATACGCGACCGCATCGCGGCGCTCGAGAAAATCGCCGAGCGTAGCGACTGCGAAGAGCAGGGCCAAGGCTACATGTACTGCGGGGACGTGGAGGACAACCGCGCGGCGTTTGTGTTCTACGCCAAGCCGGAAAAGGCCGTGCGCGATCTGATGAAGCGTAACGGCTTCGTGTTCAGCCCGAGCCGGTCGCACGCCGGCAAACCGGCATGGGTGCGCAAACTCACGTCGGCCGCCATGACGACGGCGCAATGGCTCCGGTCGTAGCTCGAGGAGCTGCTGAACGGCGATCGGGCAATGCCTAAACGCGTCGGCAGATCCGCCGGCGCTTCGTCGTCACTGCCCGTCGTGTCTGGACCCTCGGGCGCCGGTCATAGGCACAGCAATGCTTACCGCCCGCAATTTCACCGGCCCCATGCCCATCCCACCTGCAGGGTGGTTGTCGCTCAGCCCGGCAAGGCCATAGCGAGCACTGTACGAGGCGATGCGGGCCGCGCCGGCGGAGCCGGCGACGAGCTGCCGCCGTTCGTTGAGCGCGCAAAAAGAGAGCCGTGTCGTGTTGTGGACGCTGGCAGCGACATATGTAAATAAAGTCCGAACCAGAAGGGCGCAGACTATTGCCTTAGCCGTGGCTCGACCGCGCGAGCGGGCTTCCGGCGAAGGGGTCGTTTTTCCAGTCCGCACGGGTCTGCTTCGCCGGCTGTGCAGGCTGTGCGAGCGTCCCGCACGGAAGTTCAAAGTGCCCGACGGATTGTCCCGCGCTAATGGCCTGTTTAAGCCATTGAGGCATCTCACCTTCGCCGCTCCACGTATCACCACCCGCGCTACGGTAGCGACCTGTGTCCGATCCCGCAGGCTCAGTCGCCAGGAAGGAAGCGAGGTCATCCGGGCTGATGTCGAAGTCATCCATGCGGTGGCGGAGATATGCAATCATGCTGTCCCGCTTCCGTTCGTCCATAAGGCATTCCTGTAAAGCATTTTGCCAGCGCTTCTCTCATCCATCAGAGGCGGGCGAGGTGCAGTGTGAAAAGTGGGCGACGTGAAAATCACGCGAGACAGGAAAACCGTCAGCGCAGGCCTTGAGAGAGGACCCCGTCAGGGCTACCCTTGGTGCCGGCCGGCGCGGCAGGAACAGGGAAAGGGCGGGTACTTGTGACGCGCCGCTTTGCATACGGTCAAATATCATCGCGCCTGTCTACAGGCAAGTACCGCCTGTCGAGTTACTCTTCAGGACCGAGGATGAGGTCGACCGGCGCCTGCCCTGCTATTTCCGCAACGAGGTAAGCCCAACGGCGTGAATACGGGCCTCCGCGAACCTTGATCAGTGTGCCAAAAGCAGCCGCTCCCGGATCCTGGGTCGACCCGTCAATGCGGAACCACGGCTCGAACATGTCTTTGGAAGCGGGCCGCAGCTCAATGTAAATCTCGAACCCGCGATAGCTCAATGTTCTTTGCATGACGCCCAGCCTCCTTTACATTCCCAACTGCCGCCCTGGATAACGCTTTACAGATGCTGGACAGCAGTCGCGTAGGACTTCGCAGCTTCCTTCAGTTGCCCGGCCGCGGCCTGCACGCGCGTCGGCAACTCGCTCAGCGCGAGCAGGGTGTCGACTCCGTCCAGCCGCCTGCGAAGCTCGATCACGAGATCCATGACGCTGGCGTCACCCACCCGCCGGCGATTGCTTTGTCTGGAACTCACGACCGAGCAGTCGACAAGGCGATCAACCTTGCGGAAGTATGCTTGAGCCGCGACGCGATGCCTCGCATACAGCGAGGCAACATTCGACCTTGAAAGACAGTCTTTGACGACCTCGGCATTCATGCCGAAATGAATCTGCAGCGCGTCGGCGGCATCCGCCCGGTGGAAACATGCCACCTGATCAAACAGCGTCTCGCCATCCCGGTCGATCAGATCGATCCAGACCTCGCCATCTTCGAGGGTCTGGCCGGCGCGATGAATCACCCGCTCATCCTCGTTTGCGCAAGCGAGCATCCGGTGTCCGTCGACATCATCAACCGGCATCTCGAAGACCTCCACCAGTTCCCCACTCACTGCGACCTGCATGACCAGTAACACCATCTCTGCTCCTTGTTGTGATGCGATTGACGGGAATAGCCCTGCGGAGATCAGGCGATCGAAGCTGCGATCGTTTGAGCGGCGTTCGAGGGAGACGAGGCGCGAGCCCGACATCTTCGCGGCTCTTCAGTACGACGTTTCACGACAAGCTGATTGATGCGGGCACCTGGTCCCGGCGACACCGATACCTAACCGGAACGCGGCAGCCTGGAGGGCCATGAGACTCTGCCGGTCGAAGGCCGGCGAAATGGCTACGCGCATCACGGTGAGACAGATTTTCCTCAAACCGGGGAGCGCAGTGGCGCCACGCATGGCCGCTTGTGCGCTGCCGGCCATGCCGACTTAACCGCGACTGTCGACCCAGCCGCGCGCCCATGCTGTAGCGTGCCCCACAGCCTGTGCTTCGCTATCGAAATAGTCGAGCGCATCAAACTTGTAGGAGACCGGCTCAGCACGCCGGGCGTCACTCCTTGTGAGCAGCAGATTTGCAGCAAACCAGCCGTCAGGTAACCGGTGAGCGGATGGGGAGACTGAATAACCGTTGTACTGGTGAATATGTTTATTATTTTGCATAAGCGATAACCTACCGCACGACATCAATGCCGTACAGGCGAAATAACTGAAAATGGGGCGAGACGGATCGTGTCGAAAAGACAAATGATGCGCACGTCGAAACGCGGCGATCAGATCGGGAGCGCGTGGCTCCACGAGATGCTAGTCAGGCTGACAGGCAAAGGGCCGGCAGACCGGCCCTTGAAAGACGTTACTGCGGCGAGATATTCGCGGCCTGCATACCCTTCGGGCCGCGCTTTGTCTCGTAGCTGACCTTCTGGTTTTCTGCGAGCGTCTTGAAACCGTCGCCCCGAATTTCCGAGAAGTGAGCGAACAGATCGTCGCCGCCCGCGTCAGGAGTAATAAAGCCAAAGCCTTTGCTATCGTTGAACCACTTGACAGTACCGGTATCCATGAGAATTCCCTGAAATAAAAATAACAGCTCCGGTGCGGAGCGACAAAAACTTCAAGGAAGAAGAGAGGACAGCGAGTACCGCGCAGATGAGGCGGAAAATGGTGATCAGCAATCGAGCTTCTTGAATATTTCGGAGTTCACAATATAGTGCCGCAGCAGGTCTGTCAACGGCTTTCGTAACGGGTTCCTCTCTCAACCGACGGTCCGTCGGCGCAGATACGTGTCAGGCCGCGATAGGCTGCTGAGCGGAAGCACGTTGCAAATTCGACCGGCGGTCGTTTCAGCATGAAGCTTGCTGGCGTCTGTGGGAGCGTTCGCGGCTGCGTTTCCATCCTGAGGCCGGCCCCGTTGCCGGGGCCCCGCCAGGAACTACCGGAAGCTCACACGCTCACCCGGTCGTCCGTTCCGTACGCCCTGGACATTCCCGGGCCGGCACGAATCACTGAGCCTGGAAATCCACAAGCCGGCGCCAATATTCATCCTGTCGCCCTTCGGGACTTCCTTCCTGCTGCCACAGAACGTAGGCCCGCTCCCGAAGATGCTGGTCGAGAGCGCGATGCCAGTACTCTTCCGCACGCCCATCAGGGCGTCCGTCTTTCTCCCAGAGCAGGTAGGCGCGTTCCCGAACAGCCTGGTCCAAACCTAGTTTCGTTTCCGAATTTTTCTCAAGGTCATCGCCGTAGGGAGCCATCTGTCCGCCCCGACTCGTGTGCATCCTGGCCGTCAGGGTGCCCAGTTCAGCGTCCAGCACAAGCCGGCCATGCGCTGCCGCTTCCAGCGCCTTGGCTCGGTATTCCGAGTCGTCGGGGGCATTGCCCGACCCGCCCAGCGTAATCGGGTACGTGTGCAGCACAGTGCCGCTACGGTCTATTACGTCAACCAGTCGCTCAGTCATGACTGTCTTCCTCTGTTTGTCCGTTTGATGTAGGGGTGGTGGCCCGACCCCATACTTGACCACCGGGCCTGTCCAGCCTGGCACAGGCCAATACCTGCGCCACGATCCGCGTAGCACGCGAATGCGCGGGCGCGGCTCTTGCTGAAATGCAGACCGCACTACGGGCCTTTCGAGCTCGCCTTGACAAACCGCCGAGACACGCTGCCACGCAAACATCATGACTAGTACACAGACCCCCGGAGAACTATCCGGCGAACAGTCCTTCCAGCTCCTCGTGGCAGGCGTCAGGGACTACGCAATTTTCATGCTCGATCCGGAAGGTTTCATCAAAACGTGGAATGCCGGCGCGCAACGTTTCAAGGGGTATGCGGCCAGCGAAATCATCGGCCAGCACTTCTCCGTTTTTTACCCGGAAAGTGAACAGATTGCCGGTCGCCCGGCCCTTGCGCTGCGAACCGCCCTTGACGAAGGGAAATTCGAGGACGAAGGCTGGCGGGTACGAAAGGACGGCAGCCAGTTCTGGGCGAGCGTGGTCATCGATCCGCTGCGCGACGATTCCGGCAAGCTCGTCGGGTTCGCCAAGATAACTCGCGACATCACCGAGCGAAAGGCGGCCCAGGAAGCGCTGCGTGAAAGCGAGCAGCGCTTCAGCCTGCTGGTGCAGGGGGTTATCGACTACGCCATCTACATGCTTTCGCCGACCGGCGAGGTGACCAACTGGAATGCCGGCGCCGAGCGTATCAAGGGATATTCGCGTGATGAAATTCTCGGGAAACATTTCTCCTGTTTCTATACGGAAGAAGACCGCGCCGGCGGTCTGCCTGCCCAGACGCTGGCCATAGCCCGCACGGATGGCCGGTGCGAGCGGGAAGGCTGGCGGGTACGCAAGGACGGCAGCCGCTTCTGGGCGCATGTGGTGGTCGATGCCATCCACGATGAAGCAGGCAGGCTCGTCGGGTTTGCGAAGGTGACACGCGACGTGACCGAACGCAAGCAGGCAGCGGAGGCGCTGGAGCGCGCCAGTGCCGCGCTGTTCCAGGCACAGAAGATGGAATCGCTGGGTCAGCTGACCGGCGGGGTCGCCCACGACTTCAACAACCTGCTGGCGGTGATGTCGAACGGCCTCGATGTGCTGTCGCTACGGTTGCACGAGCACGCCGATATCAGGATGCTGGAAACGATGCAGCGCGCGGTCGCCCGTGGTGCGACGCTGATACAGCAGCTACTGTCATTCGCACGCCAGCAGCCGCTCAAGGCCGAAAAATGTAACGTGAACGCGGCGATCCGCGGCTTTGAGGCGGTGCTCCGGCGGGCCACCGATGGCGCGATCGGACTTGAGGTCAGGCAGGAACCCCACCCCCGGCCTGTCCTGCTCGATGCTGCGCGGTTTGAGGCGGTGCTGCTTAGCCTGGTCGTCAATGCACGCGACGCCATGCCCGAGGGCGGAAAAATTGTCATCGGCGTGGAGAACGTCGAACTCGGCGATGGGATGGTGGGGGCGCTCGCGGCGGGCCCGTATGTCCGGGTGTCCGTCGCGGACACCGGCTCGGGAATGCCGCCCGAGGTTGTGGCGCGTGCTTTCGAGCCATTCTTTACCACCCGGGATGTGGGCAAGGGCAGCGGCCTTGGCCTGAGCCAGGTGTACGGTTTCATTGCGCAGTCTGGCGGCGACGTGCGGATCGATAGCGAACCCGGCCGGGGCACGGTCGTCAGCATGTACCTGCCGGTAGCGAAGGACGCATCAGGCGACGCTGACACGTTAGCTGGCCGGGCGCTGGATACGGTGCTGCTCGTCGAGGACGAGCCGGATCTGCTGGACGCGACGGCTGAGCTTTTCCGCAGCCTCGGTTACGAGGTGCTGACTGCCAGCAACGGGTCCGAGGCGATGAATGTGTTGAGTCAGCGCGACGACATCCGCGTCCTGTTCACTGATGTGGTGATGCCGGACGGAATTGATGGCATCCAGCTCGCGCGTTCGACGCGCGGCCTTCATCCTGACATCAGGATCGTGCTGGCTTCGGGATATCCCCTTCCCGCCCTGAGGGCGCAGCACGGCAATCTCAGCGACTTTACGTTTATCCACAAACCGTACCGGCTGGCCGATCTGGTCCGGGCGCTGGGCATGGCGACGTAAGCCGCGGCTGCGTTGCGGGTTCCTTGATTGCCCGTGCTGTTGCCGGCCGGGTTACCGCGTCCGATGAAGGGAGAAAACCACCTCGCTGATGTGCTGTTCTGGAAAACGACGCGTTGGCTACGCGGGGATGGTGAGGGTAGCCTGCATTGATAGAATCACCTTCGGGGCGGATAAGTCTTCGATAGCGGTTCCAGCTGGTCGTTACACCATCCAAAAACCCGGTGCAGATACGGAGGACTAGTCGCAACCGGGAAGCCCTAAGGGTATGTTGCTTTTTGAAGGAATGACATGCGACTCGCTGATTTCATCCTGTGCGATATGGAGCGCATCCTGGCGCAATGGGAGGCGTTCGCCGTGACATTGCTGCCCGCGGCGGCGCGCCTTGATTCGCTGGCTCTGCGTGACCATGCCCAGCCGCTGCTTGAAGCCATCGTGGCCGATCTGTCGACCTCGCAGACCCGCGAAGCGCAATCGCACAAAGCATGGGGGCGTGGCCCGCAGCTGGCCGATGCGCCGCACACAGCGGCACACACGCACGCCACTCTGCGCGCGCAAGGCGGTTTCGACATCAACCAGCTGGCCGCCGAGTACCGCGCGCTGCGCGCCAGCGTGCTTGAGTTGTGGATGGACGATTGCCTGCCTGAAGGCCCCCATGTGGGTGACATCATCCGTTTCGATGAAGCGATCGACCAGGCGATTGCCGAATCGATCCGTTCTTTCAGTGCGGAGGTCGAGCGGGCACGCAACCTGTTCCTCGGCATGCTCGGCCATGACATGCGCAGCCCGCTGCAGACCATCCAGGCGACGGCTTCGTATCTGACCGGGATCAACGCCGGTGAAAGCGTGTCGGCGGCGGCAAACCGTCTGATCCGAACGGGTGCCCGGATGCAGGCGCTGCTCGACGATCTGTGCGATTTCAACCGGACCGAGCTGGGTCTGGGTATCAGCATCGTGCCAGCCGACGTCGATCTTGCGATGGTTTTTACCGATGAGACGGACCAGCTGCGTGCGGCTCATCCCGACCGCCAGATCGTGCTGGAGGCGCCGCTCAGCCTGCGCGGTGTCTGGGACGGTCCACGCCTGCAGCAGCTGCTGGGCAACCTGGTCGTGAATGCGATCAGGTATGGCGCGCATGACATGCCGGTGCGGGTGGTGATGACGGGCGACGGGACGGAAGTCCGGTTCGAGGTGAGAAATTCCGGTGCTGCCATTGCGCCAGCGCTGCTGCAAAGGCTATTCGACCCACTCCAGCGCGGCCCGGATGCCGCCGCCCCTAACGGCGCTAATCTCGGGCTGGGACTGTATATCGCCCGCGAGATTGCTGTAGCGCACGGTGGCACGATTGATGTGCGGTCGGACGAACGGGAGACTGTCTTTACAGTGAGGCTGCCCCGGCAGGCGGTTACCCGACGAGCGTTGTGATGAGCGCGACCAGCTGGCCATGCGGCCGGCCTTTCTGCACATAACCGTCGAATTCGTGGCCGGTCAGATGCCGGCGCACCTCGGCTTCGTCCAGTGCGGTGTGCGCGACGCTGGCAATGCCAACGGTACGCGGATCCTGCCGCAGCGCGCGGGCCGCCTCGAAGCCATCGCATTGCGGCATCGAAATGTCCATCAGGATGACATGGGGCGCCCACTCGCGCGCCATATCAATCGCCTCCATTCCGCCGAACACGGCACAGGCCTCGATCACCTCAAGCGACAGGTGAGCCGCCAGCGGGAGGGCCGCATTGTGGTTGTCGTCGACGACCAGCACGCGCGGCCGGGCGCCGTTGACGGGGATGCGGCGCGCGGTCCATTGCGCGGGGTGCCGAATGAAAAAGTTTTCAAAGCGGCACGACACGACTCCGGTTCGCTCGCTTCCCGCACGGCGCGTGCCCTCGACGAGCCGACAGGTCGCGCTGCGCGTATACGCAAAAAGGCCTTAAGGCACTTCCATAGAGGCCTGCGAACACGGCTTCCCGCTGGCGCTGGAGCAGGCGCGCCAGATAATCCGGGACCTGAGTGCGGCGGCACTCGCTTCGGACGTGAAACGGAACGCCGAGGTTGACGACGACAAAGGGTGCAACGGTCATTCACTCCCCGTTCGTGGCGTCGGGTCAGTTGTGGCTCCGGATGGCGACCCTTGCCAGAGCGCGCGGAGGATTCGGCGACACGCTTGCTGCCGCCAGCCATGATCCCGAAAACGGCTGGCGATCGGAAATCTTCCTCGACGCCCACGCGGCACCGCAGGTCTGGTTCATGCTCTGACGAATCTACACACTCCACTGGGGCAGCAAGATGGATAGTCGACATTCGGCCCGAAAGGCATCGGACAGTGAAGTGGACGGGCAGGTCACGCTTCTCACCTTGCTGGTGGCCCTGCATCTGCTTGTTTTTGCTGAGGCCCGAACGTGGTTGCCGCCAGCTCAGGCGGTCGATGCCATGCGACGATGGTACCTGGGAGACGCCACAGTGCTCGACGTCCTTCGACGCGTGACGATTTCGAGTCGCGCGTTACCCATTGCCATTCGCCTCGCGAAATCTCACGGCTGTCTCCTAGACCCCGACGGGATGCATGCCGTCTTCGATAGCCAGCCATCCATCGATGCCGACTCGGTGCAATACCGTCTGATCCGGCGCGCGTGTGAGGCAGCGCTGCTGTCGGGCTGGTCTTGAGAAAACAGATCGACGATTCGCTCATCAGTGCGCACGGCGTCGGCGCCGATCTGAAATCGAAATCCCGTATGCTGCCTGTGGTAAGCAGAAGGTGTTGGCGCAACTCGAATGAGTCGCGCCAACTAATGCATTGGCGTACCTCACGAGGGCTCGTCAATGCCCGCAGAGTGTATCGTCAATATCTGGTTATGCGATGGGATAAAACCTCAGAATCCAGCTCAAGTCCGCATGAATCGTGCGGCCGTCTGCCCTTTCCGTAGGTACGGGCAGAACTTTAGCCGTAGGCGATCCCTCCGACGCACTCGCGCGATTCCATGTCACATAGGAGTAGCAATGATCGTTAGCACCATCCAAGGATCAGGGCGCGTGGGCAATGCGTACGGCCGGAGAGGCGCATCGCCGTTCGAGACCGCCTGGTGGGGCTGGCCCGTCCGCCTTCAGCGAGGTATCGCGTGCGGCTTCACCGTCGTCGTCTGTCTGCGTGACGAATCTTGCACCTACCCTCGGATCCCTGCGGCTCTGCTCAGTTGCGCTTGAGTCAGTTAGCGATTGGTGATCTTTCCGGATCTGCGGTGTTTCGTCTGCACGTGATGAGCGGTCGTGTCGACCGGGCCGGCGAGTAGATCTCTAGCAACGGATGTACCTTGCCCGGCAGCGTTCACGGGTGACGGACTTGCGCCGGAGGCATTAATGTGGACAGGGCACACGCGGCGCTCTGGCGAGAAGTGTCCACGGCGCGCAGCTGAGGGTAATTGTGAGTGAATGCGTTGTCGCCTTCCTTTTTCCACGAGCGGCGCTTTAGTGCAGGGCAGACAGTCGCGATAGAAGTACATAGCACGCAAGCGACGAAACCGTGCCTGTCTGTTCTTCTGCGCCCGGGCGTCTTCCTGGCGACGACGGATGCAGCCCTCCTGAGAACACCGACATGGCATCGAACCGCGATCCCGGCTCTCCGCCCCTTTCCCGCTACCGTGGGAAGCGGAATTTTCTGGTCACGCCTGAACCGGCACCCTCTGCGTCTAACCTGACTCCCGGCGGGGATCTGCGCTTCGTCGTCCAGAAACACTGGGCCAGCCGGCTGCACTATGACCTCCGGCTGGAGCACGATGGTGTGCTGTTGTCCTGGGCCGTCCCGAAGGGCCCGTGCTATGACCCGAAGGAAAAGCGCATGGCCATCCATGTCGAAGACCATCCCGTCGAGTATTCGGATTTCGAGGGGACGATTCAGAAGAAGCAGTACGGCGCGGGCACCGTGATAGTGTGGGACCGCGGCACCTGGGAGCCCGTCGGCGACCCGAAAGAGTCCATGAACGAGGGCAAGCTGGTGTTCCGGCTCCATGGGGAAAAGCTCGCTGGCTTATGGGAGCTGGTGCGAATAACGAAGCCCGGCGACCGGGAGGACCAGTGGATCCTGTTCAAGAAGCGCGACGAATGGGCTCGACCGCTCGCCGATTTCGACGTCATCAAGGCGTTACCCGACAGCGTGACAACGAATCCATTGGGGCTCATCGAACATCGGGAGCCAAAGGCTGGACAACCTACGCGCAAACCGGAGCCAGAGCTGGACCTCGCCGCTGCGATCGCGGCACCGCTACCCGCAAAGCTTGAACCGCAACGCGCGACGCTGGCTTCGTCGCTTCCCGCCGGCGGCGACTGGATCACCGAGGCGAAACTGGACGGCTACCGGATGCTCGCGCGGGTCGACAAGGGCCGCGTACGACTGTTCACAAGCGGCGGGCATGACTGGACGAAGAAACTCGCGAGCCTCGCGGCGGAGGTCGAAAGCCTTCCCGTGTCGAGCGGATGGCTGGATGGCGAAATTGTTGTGCTCAAGGACGGTCTGCCAGATTTCGGTGCCCTGCAGGACGCGATTGACGGCAGCGCAAACAAGGACATCGTCTTTTTCCTTTTCGACATGCCGTACCTCGACGGCAGGGACCTGCGGAACGTCCCGCTTTCGGCGCGGCGCGTGCTGCTTGCCGGGTTGCTCGAAGGCGACTCGGAGCGCATACGGTTCAGTCAGGATTTCGAGGCGCCCCCGGCCCAGGTTTTCGAGGCCGCCGTCGGACTGGGTCTGGAAGGCCTGATGCTCAAGCGCCGCGACGCGCGGTATGAGTCGGGTCGGACACAGACGTGGCTGAAGGCCAAATGCCGGCTGCGGCAGGAACTGGTCATCTGTGGCTTCACCGCGCGCGGCGGTAAGATCGGCGAAGTGGGCAGCCTGCTGCTTGGCTACTACGAGGGCAGCGACGGCCGCAGGCTTCACGATGCAGGCAGTGTGGGCACCGGCTGGGATGCCCGAACCGCGCGCGATCTGTGGAAGCGCCTTGCGCCGCTCGAGTCAGATTCGGCACCGTTTGACGTTGCTGTGGCGAAATCCCGGCGGTGGTCGCGACGCGCGGCGGGCAGCGAGCGCTGGGTGCGCCCCGAACTGGTCGCTGAGGTCGAGTTCGCCGAGTGGACGACAGACGGCGTCGTGCGGCAGGCATCGTTCAAAGGTCTGCGCGTGGACAAGCCAGCGCGGCGGGTTGTCCGTGAGGACGGTCAGACGCTCACGCGTGCGCCAGCCGTATCCCGCATCAAGGTCACGCACCCGGAACGGATCATCGACTCGTCAAGCGGCGTGACGAAGCTTGAGCTCGCAAGGTTCTACGACAGCGTTGCCCCGTGGATGCTGCCACACCTCAAGGACCGTCCCGTGGCAATGGTGCGCGCGCCAGATGGCATCGAGGGCGAGCAGTTTTTCCAGAAGCACGTCGAGCGAACAGGCATGCCAGGGATCAAGGCGCATGATCGCAAGCTCTGGCCAAACCATCCGCCGTTGCTGACCATCGATACCGTGGACGCGCTGATGTCGGCTGCCCAGATGAACGCCGTGGAATTTCACACGTGGAATTCCACCGTCCGGCGGATCGACAAACCCGACCGGGTGATCTTCGACCTCGATCCGGGCGAGGGCGTGAAATGGCCGCACGTTCAGGAGGCGGCGCTGCTCGTGCAGACGCTTCTGAATGAGCTTGGGCTGCAGGCCTGGCTGAAAACGAGCGGCGGCAAGGGGCTCCACGTCGTCGTCCCACTGACGCCACGGCTCGACTATGACGCGGTAAAGGCATTCTCGAAGGCATTCGTCCGGCATCTGGCGAACACGATTCCCGAGCGGTTTTCGGCCACATCAGGCGCATCGAACCGCATTGGCAGGGTGTACGTCGACTACCTGCGTAACGGGAAGTCACAGACCACGGCCGCCGCGTTTTCTGCGCGGGCGCGGCGAGGGATGGGCGTGTCGGTGCCCGTGTCATGGGAGCAACTGCCCGAACTCAAAAGCGGCGCGCAGTGGACCGTCCAGACGGCGCGGGAGTATCTCAGCTTTGCGACACAGGACCCCTGGGCCGCATACTGGACCACCACCCAGTCACTGGCATCGGCGATCAGGCGCCTACAATGATGTGAGCGCTCCTGCCCGCTGCCGTCGCCGGCGCGGTGGCACATGCCTTGCACGTGCTGGGCTCTGAACGCGCTATCCGTCGGGAGATGTCCATGGCCGCCCGCTCTATCGCCTCCCTGTCGCTCTCCTTCGGGCTTGTTTCGATCCCGGTAAAGCTCTACGCGGCGACCGAGAGTTCGTCTGACGTGCGCTTCAACCTGCTGGCGCCCGACGGGTCACGCGTCAAGCAACAATACGTATCGGAAAAGACAGGCGCTGTCGTCGAACGTTCGAGCATGAACAAGGGCTACGAGTTCGAGAGGGACAGGTTTGTCGTATTCACGGGAGACGAACTGAAAGCGCTCGAGGACAGCGCAAGCCACGTCGTCGAGATCGTGGCATTCATACCGGAGAAGGCAGTCAACCCCGTCTTCTATGACAAGGCGTACTACATCGCGCCCGACAAGCGCGGCGGCAAACCGTACAGTCTGCTTCAGCAGGCGCTTGCCGAAAGCGGTCGCTGTGCACTGGCGAAATGGGCGTTCCGGGGCAGGACGCGGATTGTGCAGGTACGGCCCGAGGAAGGCGGGCTGGTTTTCCAGCAACTGCTCTACGCGGATGAGGTTCGTTCGCTGAGTGACCTCCATATCGAACACGTCCAGGTCTCCGATAGCGAGTTGAAGCTCGCCCTTCAGATCATTGAGCAGGGCACGGAAGACAACTACGACCC
Organism: Paraburkholderia steynii; assembly: GCF_900100565.1. NCBI lineage: Bacteria > Pseudomonadati > Pseudomonadota > Betaproteobacteria > Burkholderiales > Burkholderiaceae > Paraburkholderia > Paraburkholderia steynii. The sequence goes on from NZ_FNDI01000027.1 coordinate 49,505, forward strand.
GACGGCCTATGTGGACGAGGAGAAGCAGCGCATTCTCGCCGCGATTGACGAGAAGATTGAGGGCAAGCAGATCATCGCGAATGAGCCGGCGGGGGTGACGGGCAGTGGAGGGCAGGTCATCGACCTGATGGATGCACTGCGCGCAAGCCTGAAGGGTGGAAAGCCGAAGGCGGCCGCCGCGGCTACACCGACCGCACCGAAGCGCAAGAGCGCGGAGCCTGTCACCAAGCTTCCCGTGGCGCCGCGCACGCGCAAGCCGGCCACACGCGCAGAGAAGGCGCCCGCTGAAACACCGGCGAAGGTCCGGGCGCGAAAGTGACATCGGAAGTGATGTCAGAAGTGATCTCAAGCGTCCCGGCACGCGAGGTGTCCATGCGCGAACTGCAAGGCATGCTCGGCGTGTCGCGCAGCGTGCTCTCGGGCTTGGTTGCCGCAGGTTTCGTGACCCCAACGCGCGGACCGCGCAACGCCTGGCGCTTCACGTTCCAGGATGCCGTACTGCTTCGCACGGCACTGCAGTTGCGGGCTGCACGGATACCGCCGCGCAAGATCATTGCCGCGCTGTCACGACTCAGAGAGGCGCTGCCTGATCAGTTGCCGCTGACCGGTATTCGCGTATCAGCCGTCGGCAACGACGTGGCGGTACGGACAGGGCCATCGCAGTGGGACGCCGTCACCGGCCAGCTTTTGCTGGACTTTGAAGTCGCCGAGATGAAGGGCGACGTGGTGTTCCTCGACACCGCGCCTGCACAGCGCAATGGCGAGCAACAGGCAGGGGAGTGGTACGACCTTGGCGAGCAGCTCAGGACATCCGACGTCAATGGCGCAGAGCAGGCTTACCGGAAGGCGATTGAGCTTTCCCCGCGACCGTTGTATGCCGCGTACGTGGACCTCGGTGTGCTTCTATGCGAACTCGATGCGCGGTGCAAAGACGCACTTCAAGTATTCGACGAAGCGCTTATTCACTTTCCAGGCGATGCCGTACTGCACTTTAACCGGGCGATCGCGCTTGAGGACCTTGGTCGTGACGAAGACGCTGAGCGAAGCTATCAACGGTGTCTGGAAATTGATCCGACGCACGCGGATGCCCATCACAATCTGGCGATCCTGCTCGAGAAACGCGGCGACCCGCAGGGTCTGCTGAGGCATCTGAACGCCTATCGACGTCTCACCACCTGATGCACGCATTCCTCAGATAGCCGCCACACCTCTGCTTTTGTTTGCTGCGAGTCGGGTGCCGGAGAAAAGGGGCATCGCGCCAGTCCTGCGATGACGGCCGCGCCCGTCGGTCGTTCCCAAGCAATTTACCGCAGGATATGCAACGGAAAAGAACCGCGACGTGTAGCGACTCCAGATGTGCGACTGCGTGAGTGTCTCGCTCAGTTCTGGTCACCGGTTGGGTGCCGCCGAGGTGTCCGTGTGAAGCAGAATACGGCACCCCGGGGGACAGGCACGAATCTACATACGGTCAGGCGGCTCGTATGAACGACAGTGATCGGTCGCCGACAAGCTTGCTCCCCGCTGCGTCGAGTTTATTCATGAGCTCATTCTTGCGCGCAGCTAGCTTTACACCCAACGCGACGAGATCAACGCCGCTCTCGCGCAATTCCGGAAACAGCTCGGCCTCTTCCTCTTCGACGTGATGTTTTACCAGTTCAGACATCACCTTGAACGTCGCGTCGAAACCGTCATCGCCTGGCCGAAGCGAATCGAACTTCTCAATCAACGTCTTGACCAGGTAGTGCTCGACGTATGCCTCGTCCACGTCAATCTCGTCCTGCTTCTCAAGTGCCTTGTGCGCCGCCGGGTACAGAAGTTCCTCTTCGATAATCGCGTGCACCGTCAGTTCTTCGCATGCGCGCCGCGCCAGCGTTCCCTTTGCTTCCAGATCGTCGTCCGCCGCCTTTTCGAACGCATCGAAGAGTTTCTCAACTGCGCGGTGATCGGCCTTCAGCAATGCGATCGCGTCCGATGCGGCGGGGGTGTCAGTTGATCCGCTTTCCTTGCTTTGCGTGTTCATTCGTATCTCCGTGAAAATGTGAGGAATTGCGTCGCTGCCATCGATATCCGGTCACACGATCCGCATAGGCATCCAGCAAAGAGCGTTCCGCGAATCAGCGGCGCCAACGTGCGGGCGTGCGTTGGTGCCGTTGGTGCGTCCTTTCCGCGCACCCCGTAAGGCATTGCCTGCGCGGCACACGAAGCCATACGATTGCCTGGCGCCTCGCAAGCTTGCTGGTGAGCTTCATCCTCGAAAAGACGCCGCGGGCGGAAAGACGCAGTGTGTTGAAGACGCATCCGAAGCTGTCTATGCTGTCCGGAAATCGATCCGACGCACGCCGCCTCCCGTCGCAATCTGGGTATCCCCTGCTCGAGAAACCCGGCGACCCGCAGGGCCTGTTGGACATCGGAACGCCTATCGGCGACTCATCGCCTGACGGCTAATGCCGCCCGTGAGTTGAAAAGCAATCCAACCTGTTAATCCGGGCGCCTGGCATCGACACTCGGATGACTCCGTTTGCAGCAAATCACTACAAAGCTGCGCCGAGCCGTCGGCGTTAGAGTTGGCCAAGAAGCCGCTGCATCGAGCTGCGGCGAGATCAGCGGCACCCCCTCAAGTCGGACCTCAATGATTGATGAAATCGGGTTGACCGATGCGCTGCGGTGGTATCGTTGCGCAAGCCGGGGACCGCGGACTGGGTGTTACTGTCGCGGTACAACACCGTGCTACGTGGGTCGGCCTGAAGGCGTCGTACTCACGGGCGTTGCGGTGCTGATGGCGTGACCGGCAGTCGCGACGGCGCTGCACAACCTGAACGGATGAGCCCGAATGATGGAAGACGCAACCAGGCGGTACATGCCGATCGTCGTGGAGTTCGATCCCGACTTCATGCTCGTGTCGATGGAGATGTGGCGCAAATCGCCCGACATGCAGATTCCAATCGCCGACGAATTAAAGATCCATTTCATGGAGAACCGTCGTCGGCTGCTGGAAGGATTCGTGACGACGGGCAAGGCCTGGAAGATCATCGTGCACGATCTGAAGGCGGTTGACGAGTCTGCCGGGCTGGATGACGTACGACTGGCGGTGCAGGCGTTTCTCAGCTGGGCCGAAGACGGCCTGCAGGCACTGGGTGATCTGTCCCCAAAATGTTGCTAATTAAAATTATGTAGAGTTATGGCGTCCCCCCAAACATCCTGCGCACGTCAGAGCACCGCTGTCTGGCATTGCCCGCGAACTGTACTAAAGTTTCCGTATACGAAAGGCTAGGGAATGTCTGAGCACGATCGCGATTGTCCAGGCCGGCAGCGATATCGGTTTGTCGATTGACGAGCGGGCGCATTACGCACAGAGCACGGCGTTCACTTTGCCGCGCAGGGTCGAGCGAAACGGTCGGCAAGGCCGTTCGCTCGTTCGCTTTATGGGAGATACAGCAATGTCCACTCCTTTCGGTCACCAACGCGTCAGAAGCAGTTCAAGGCCGTCACCGGTAGCTCACCGAGACGTTGTCGTTGTGATTGTTGAGGGGCATGGGGAATGGCGCGGTGGAGCCCTGAAAGAGTACCCGACGTTCAAGGTTCCGGATTCAAAGCAGGTTGTGATTTTTCAAGGCATTGGCGTGGGACTCGACGACCGACACGGCCAGGCAATCGCTCGAATGGAAAGCGTTCCAAGCCGACTGCCGACGGAATGGGACAGAAGAAACGCGGAATACGACACTGAACCGTCACGTTACGGCGGCGTCCGTGTCAATACATTTGGCGCCAAGACCTACCATAACGGCGACGATTGTCCGGATCTCGTGTTGTTCAATCCAAAACAACCGGGATTCGCATCGTTCGAAGCACGGCCCACTTCGTTCACGGTAGCGCTTGGCTATTCCATAACGCTGCGCGCGATCGCAGAGCTGGTTCCTGCAGGAACTCAGATACACTGGGCGGCCTGCACCGTTCTGAGGTGAATGTCGACGCTGGCTCGCAGCCCCGTGGCGCCCCGTCAAGGACCGCGCTTGCGGTCCTGTGTGGTCATAGATGGTAGGCGGGTCGACTGGACCGATTTTGGCGATGTTAATGGAGTTCGATTTGTCGCCGGACGACACCAGGATCAGTGAACACATTAGCGTCTACGAACACCATTCGCGCCAACTATGAACCACGACACCCGCTGCGCAGACCGACGCGGTCCTTTAGCTCGCGACACTCACGCCAAGGTGACCACGAATCACCCGCTACTCTAAGGCTCGCTTGCATCAGGTGTCGAAGTCGCAAGCGCGTTCATCGTGGCTCTGAGGTCGCGCTCCGCCTCCCTGAGCGTCCTTAGACGGTCGGTATCAAACCCGAGCCTGGCTTTCTCGTCCGCAGACTGAGCATCGAGAATCGAATCCAGCAGTTGCGGGTAGGCGCGCGGATCGATCGTTTCGACAGCTGCCTTGAGCGCCACTGCGGCCTGATACCCCACGAACGGCTTTTCTGACGCGATTAGTCGCACGAGAAACTCAAGCGACTGTTCGTCGGCGAATATCTGAAGTATCGCCACTGCCGCCAGGCGCTCGCCGGGTGCATGGCTGTTTGACAGTTCACCAAGCAGCGGGTACGAACTCACCGCGATTGACCGCATTCTTTGAAATATCTGTTCCATGCGATGTGTCCGCTCTGCCGACGCCGCCATTCGTTGTCGAGTCATTTCATATTGGCGAGCGTAGGCGAACACCTGGCGCCGCATGAGATCCAGGTTGTGGCTAAGCTGATCAGGGGCTTCTTTAGACGCCGCAGTTGTATGGACTTGCAGTTCGGCGCGCGAAACCAGATCGCGTATTTCCTTGGCGACTTCTCTCAGCGCGTCGTCGCAAGACGCCCACGAGCTGACCGGCTTTCCGTCGCGAGGAACGTGCTGAAGTGCGCTGAACCGGGACTCCTCCCATAGGCACGGCTTGAGCAGAATGGGAACGACGCGCGCTTCACCACGATTCAGGCGAGCAAGTGCTTCATCCACTTCGACACCAAAGCAGTATTGCGATGCGAGGAAGTCGGCGCTGACCAGAAGCAGAATAATGTCCGCCGACTTTAGAGCCGCACTAATCTCCGAGTTCCAGTCCTGTCCCGCTTCGATCTTGCGATCGTGCCATTCTTCTATCTTTTTCTGATGCACGAGCGGCGCCAGGTATGTGCCGAGTTTGGCGCGCAGATCGCTGTCCACATGGGAGTAGGAGTAGAAAATGCGCTGGGTCATAACGATTCTCCGCGGCAGTTGACATCGGTAATAACGTGGAACGTGGCCTCTGTCTGAATTGCGATCCTGGTTCACTGGCTAAGCTGTCAGGAAGAAAACAATGACAAAGAGAAGACAATTCAAAATAGTATAGGAACCGAACAACCCGGAATCGCAGACCCAGGCTTTGGTATCGGAGGTGCATCATAAGTCGAGCGCCATTCGTCAAACAGTTTTCGGTGGACCAGCAACATGGCATCTAATCCTGACCCGGCGACTCCGACACTTTCCCGCTATCGCAAGAAGCGCGATTTCCTGGTCACGCCTGAACCGGCGGCCTCGGCGTCAACGGCGTCAGGAGGCGGGGATTTGCGCTTTGTCGTCCAGAAGCATTGGGCCAGCCGGCTGCACTATGACTTCCGGCTGGAGCACGACGGTGTGCTGTTGTCTTGGGCCGTCCCGAAAGGCCCGTGCTATGACCCGAAGGAAAAGCGCATGGCGATCCATGTGGAAGACCATCCCGTCGAGTATTCGGGTTTCGAAGGGACGATTCCGAAGAAGCACTACGGCGCGGGCACCGTGATCGTGTGGGACAGCGGCACCTGGGAGCCTATCGGCGACCCGAAAGAGTCTATGAACGCTGGCAAGCTGGTGTTCCGCCTCCACGGCGAAAAGCTGGCCGGCCTATGGGAACTGGTGCGGATCTCAAAGCCCGACGACCGGCAGGACCAGTGGATGTTGTTCAAGAAGCGCGACGAATGGGCGCGTCCGCTCGCTGACTTCGACGTCATCAAGGCGCTTCCAGACAGCGTGACGACCCACCCGCTGGGACTTGTCGAAGACCGCGAGCCAAAGGCGGGGCGCGCCAGAAGCAGGGCGGACCCAGAACTGAATCTCTCTGCTGCGATCGCGGCTCCGCTGCCCACAAAGCTCGAGCCGCAACGCGCGACGCTGGCTTCGTCGCTGCCCTCGGGGGGCGACTGGATCACCGAGGCGAAGCTGGACGGCTACCGGATGCTCGCGCGGGTCGACAATGGCCGCGTAAGACTGTTCACGAGCGGCGGGCATGACTGGACGAGAAAACTCGCGAGTCTCGTGGCGGAGGTCGAAAGCCTTCCCGTGTCGAGTGGATGGCTGGACGGCGAAATCGTGGCGCTCAAAGACGGCCTGCCGGATTTCGGTGCGCTGCAGGAGGCGATCGACGGCGCCGCAAGCCAGGAGATCGTCTTTTTCCTGTTCGACATGCCGTACCTCGACGGCCAGGATCTGCGTAACGTCCCGCTGTGGACGCGGCGGGTGCTGCTCGCGGGGTTACTCGAAGGCGCCAGGGAGCGCATCCGGTTCAGTCAGGATTTCGAGGCGCCACCTGCCCAGGTATTCGAGGCTGCCGCCGGGCTGGGTCTGGAAGGCCTGATGCTCAAGCGCCGCGACGCGCGGTATGAATCGGGACGGACCCAGACGTGGCTGAAGGCCAAATGCCGGCTGCGGCAGGAACTGGTCATCTGTGGCTTCACCGCGCGCGGTGGCAAGGAGGGTGAAGTCGGCAGCCTGCTGCTTGGCTACTACGAGGGCAGCAAAGGCAGCAGGTTTCACGATGCAGGCAGTGTGGGCACAGGGTGGGATGCCCGAACCGGCCGCGATCTGTGGAAGCGCCTTGCGCCGCTCGAAACAGATTCGGCACCATTCAATGTCGCCCTCACGAAATTCCGGCGCTGGTCGCGGCGCGCGGCCGGGAGCGAGCGCTGGGTGCGCCCCGAACTGGTCGCTGAGATTGAATTTGCCGAATGGACAGCAGACGGCGTCGTGCGGCAGGCGTCGTTCAAGGGGTTGCGGGTCGACAAGCCGGCGCGCCGGGTCGTCCGCGAGGACGGTCAGACGCTCGCGCATGCGCCTGAAGTATCCCGGATCAAGGTCACGCACCCGGAGCGGATCGTCGACCCGTCAAGCGATGTGACGAAGCTCGATCTCGCGCGGTACTACGAGAGCGTCGCCACGTGGATGTTGCCACACCTGAAGGACCGGCCCGTGGCCATGGTTCGCGCGCCGGACGGCATCGAGGGCGAGCAGTTCTTTCAGAAACACGTCGAGCGCACAGGCATGCCAGGAATCAAGACACACGACCGCAAGCTCTGGCCGAATCACCCACCGCTGCTAACCATCGACACCACCGACGCGCTGATGTCGGCTGCCCAGATGAACGCTGTGGAGTTTCACACGTGGAATTCCACCGTCGGCCGGATTGACAAGCCCGACCGGGTCATCTTCGACCTGGATCCGGGTGAGGGCGTGAAATGGGCACATGTTCAGGAAGCGGCGCTGCTCGTCCAGACGCTGCTGCATGAGCTGGGACTGCAGGCGTGGCTGAAGACGAGTGGCGGCAAGGGGCTGCACGTCGTCGTCCCGCTCACGCCGAGGCTTGACTACGACGCGGTGAAGGCCTTCTCGAAGGCATTCGTCCGGCATCTGGCGAAGACGATTCCCGATCGGTTTTCCGCAACATCGGGCGCATCGAACCGCATTGGCAAGGTGTATGTCGATTACCTGCGCAACGGGATGGCACAGACCACGGTCGCCGCATTCTCCGCGCGGGCGCGCCGCGGGATGGGCGTGTCGGTGCCGGTGGCGTGGGAGCAGCTGTCCGAACTGAAGAGCGGCGCTCAGTGGACAGTCCTGACCGCGCGGGAATATCTCAGTTTCCAGACCGAGGACCCTTGGGGGGCATTCTGGACCACCACCCAGTCACTTGCATCGGCGATCAGGCGCCTAGAATAATGTGGGCGCTTCAGCCTGCCGACCGTCGACACAGCGGTGGCACGTGCCTTGCCCATGTGGGTTCTGAACGCGCTATCCGTAGGAGATGTCCATGGCCGCCCGCTCAATTGCCTCGCTGTCCCTCTCCTTCGGGCTCGTTTCGATCCCGGTGAAGCTCTATGCTGCGACGGAGAGTTCGTCTGACGTGCGCTTCAACCTGCTGGCGCCCGACGGTTCGCGCGTCAAGCAGCAGTACGTCTCGGAGAAAACCGGGGCCGTCGTCGAACGATCCAGCATGAACAAGGGATATGAGTTCGAACGGGACAGGTTCGTCGTGTTCACCGCTGACGAACTGAAGGCGCTGGAGGATGGCGCAAGTCACGTCGTCGAGATCATGGCGTTCATACCGGAGAAGGCAGTCAACCCGGTCTTCTACGACAAAGCGTACTACATCGCGCCCGACAAGCGCGGCGGCAAACCGTACAGTCTGCTGCAGCAGGCGCTCGCCGAGAGCGGCCGCTGTGCATTGGCGAAATGGGCGTTTCGGGGCAGGACACGGATTGTGCAGGTCCGTCCGGAGGAAGACGGACTGGTTTTCCAGCAACTGCTCTACGCGGATGAAGTCCGTTCGCTGAGTGATCTGCATATCGAACACGTCCAGGTGTCCGATAGCGAGCTGAAGCTTGCCCTGCAGATCATCGAGCAGGGCACGGAAGACAACTACGACCCGACGGCCTATGTCGACGAAGAGAAGCAGCGCATTCTCGCCGCGATCGACGAGAAGATCGAAGGCAAGCAGATCATCGCGAATGAGCCGGCGGAGGCGACGGGCAGTGGAGGGCAGGTCATCGACCTGATGGATGCACTGCGCGCAAGCCTGAAGGGTGGAAAACCGAAGGCGGCCGCCGCAGCTACACCCGCCGCGCCTAAGCGCAAGAGCGCAGAGCCTGTCACCGAGCTTCCCGTGGCGCCGCGCACGCGCAAGCCTGCCACACGCGCAGCGAAGGCGCCCGCAGAGACACCGGCGAAGGTCCGGGCGCGCAAGTGACGACGGAAATGATGGCAGAAGTGACCTCAAGCGCCCCGGCACGCGAGGTGTCGATGCGCGAACTGCAAGGCATGCTCGGTGTTTCGCGCAGCGTTCTGTCGGGGCTGGTTGCTGCGGGTTTCGTATCCCCAACCCGCGGACCGCGCAACGCCTGGCGCTTCACGTTCCAGGATGCCGTTCTGCTCCGCACGGCCATGCAGTTACGGGCCGCGCGCATACCGCCGCGCAAGATCATAGCAGCGCTCTCACGACTCAGAGAGGCGCTGCCCGATGAGTTGCCGCTCACGGGCATTCGGGTGTCAGCAGTGGGTAACGAAGTCGCAGTGCGGACGGGTCCGTCGCAGTGGGACCCGTCACGGGCCAGTTGCTGCTCGACTTCGAAGTTGCCGAGATCAAGGGTGACGTCGTTTTCCTCGACACCGCGCCTGCGCGGCGCAAGAGCGAGCGACAGGCAGAGGAGTGGTACGACCTCGCGGAGCAGCTTAGAGCGTCTGACGTCAATGGAGCGGAGCAGGCTTACCGGAAAGCAATCGAGCTATCCCCGCGACCTTACTATGCGGGGTATGTGGATCTTGGCGTGCTCCTATGCGAACTCGAAGCGCGCTGCAAGGACGCGCTCAACGTATTCGAGGAGGCGCTGACTCACTTTCCGGACGATGCCGCGCTGCACTTTAACCGTGCGATCGCTCTGGAGGATCTGGATCGTTTTGAAGATGCAGAGCAAAGCTATCAACGCAGTCTGGAAATCGACCCAACGCACGCTGATGCGCATCACAATCTTGCGATCCTGCTCGAGAAACGCGGAGACCCTCAGGGCCTTCTGAGACATTTGAACGCCTATCGGCGGCTGACTACTTGATAGATGAGTCAATTGGGTTCCTTCCAAACCTTCGCCCACGCATCGTGGCCTCACCTTGACCACGGTATCTTCAGCGCGTGCGGCTCTGCACGCTGGCCGCGATGATCGGCTTGATCATGGTGCGATGCTCACTAGCGCAAACAAACTGTGCCGGCGATTGCCAACCGTTAGGAGGTGACCACAAATGCCCCGCATCCATCTGGCGGTGGTTTGCGCGCGTTCCCCTATGTTCAGGTGAGCGTTGGCACCGCTTCGATGAGCGCGAAGCCGACAAGCACTCCGATCATCGCGCCGATAAGTCGCGGGTGCAGCCTTTGCAGATGAAGCGTATCCAGCAGAGCGCCGATCAGAATGATACCGAGCAGCGCAAAGATAACCAGCAGAAAGCCGATCTCAAAATCGTTGCCAATAATCATTTTTCCTCCCGTGTAGCACGCGATCGGACCCTGCATCCTTATGGACGGACGCATGCTCAATTGCACTATATATCACAACGTGATATATGTAAAATACGAACAGCCCGGCTGTCCTGGTCGACGCGACGTCTCAGTGTAGATTGCAAAATGCCAAACACCGAATTCGCTTGCGTGATCGATGCGGCGGCGAGTACCGGATCTGCGGACGCAACGAATGTAGGGAGAGCGCCGTGTCAGCCTTCAACTGCATACTTCTCTGTTACGACGGATCCCGTGAAGGGCAGCACGCGCTCGCAGACGGCGCCCGGTTGGCGCAAGAGCTCGGCGCACAGTTGCATGTCCTTTCTGTGATCAGTGACGCCGCGTGGGTGCAGGGGGCGGAAGTCATGTCTGCGGTACCGGTCGATATCGTTAGCGACTCGGTCAAAGAAGTGCTCGAGGAAGGTTTGCAGAAGCTCGCAATGCGAGGAATAAACGCGACGGGGCACTTCGCAGTCGGTGATCCGCTGGACAAGATTCCATTTTTTGCCAAGAACCTGAATGTAGATCTGGTCGTGGTAGGCCATCGTCGGACCAGCGGGCTCGCGCGGTGGTGGGCTGGCAAGACAGACGGACTGTTACTCGACCGGGTCACATGCAGCGTACTCGTAACTATGGGACCAGCGGTGAGTTATGACGCACCGACAGGGGCGCCGGGGTAGCCGCGCCGCTGCGGACCTACAGTAAAGACCCTCTCGGGTGCCTAAAGATACTGGACATCCTTCGTCTACGGGTTCTGATCGCTCGAGACCTGTCGCCTCCTTATGACTGGTCTGCCGCACTAGCACGGCTGCGACGATGCGATCGCAAATCCGCCAAACTCGAACATCTCGAGCCCCGGTCGCTCAATCTCGTTGGCGAGCGATCCGCGTAACATCGATTGCGTCAGACAATGCCGACTGCATACGTGACGAACAGGCGGCACACATTCAATCAACGGGCTTCAGTTCGCGGACCGTGCATCAACAAATATGTTTCGACCCCATTTTGTTGATAACTTTAGTTATGTAAAGTCGTACTGGTCGCCGTGTCGCCGCACGCGCGGCTAAGGCGCAATATTTTGCGCCTTTCAGCCCTTCGTCTTATACTGGCACCGGAGGCTACGCAATCATGGACATCCGCACACTCGGCAAGACTATCAGCGAACGGCGCCGGGCACTTGGCCTGACGCAAGAGCGTCTGGCGAAAATGGCCGGCCTGTCCCGTCGCACCATTCAGGCGCTGGAAGCCGGCACCCTGCAAGATCTAGGCTTTGAACGGGTCACTCGGACTCTGGGCGTCCTCGGACTATCGTTTTCTCCGAGCGTGGACGCGCGCAAGCGTAAGCGCGGCCTGTGGATGGCAGCGAAAAACGCCAGCGTCAGCTATCGCGGAGAATTGTCGTCGGACATGCTGGAACGGGCGCTCGCGACGGCCGAGGTGCCACCGGGCTTCGAAGCACATGTTGGCCACTTCCTCGACGAGTCACCACTCGATTACGTGGTCATGGCGGTTGAGGAAGCCGCCCAACTGGAGCACCGCGCGCCCTCTGAGATATGGGCGAACGTTGCGCGCCTCGCGCAGCGGCACTCCATTAACCGCAAGGATCTGTGGGCATGACCCAGCCGAAAGAACTTCCGGCGGGCCCGTGGGAGTCTTTGCTCCAACAAGCACTGACGCTTGTCGATGAGATTTCGAAGCACGGAGGCGTATCCAATCCGTTTTTTACGTTTGGGGGCGGCACAGTCCTGATGCTGCGGCACGGGCATCGCATCAGCAAAGACATTGATTTCTTTGTGCCTGATCCTCAGGCGCTTGGATACGTAACGCCACGCCTCAGCGATGTCGCCGATGCTTTATGCGACTCACAATATACAGAGGCGTCCAACTTCGTGAAATTGCATCTGGATGAGGGCGAGATCGACTTCGTTGCCTCCCCTAACCTGCTGCCTGACGAACATGCCTTCGAAACGTGGGAGCTTTTCCAGCGGCCCATTCGCGTCGAGACCGCTGCGGAGATTGTCGCGAAGAAGATGTATCACCGGGGAAACCAGGGAACCGCCCGCGACCTGTTCGACCTGTCGATGGTCGTGGAGCGGGAACCCGACGCGCTGCAACATGTGCGACCGTTCATGTACCGGCATCTGGACGCACTTGCTGATGCTCTCGACGGGCCTCCCCTCGCGATGAAAGAGCGCTTCGCCTCAATCGAAATGTTGAACTACTCCCCAACGTTCGATCAGGCAGTAGGCGTCGTCCGGACGTATTTTGCGGAACTACGCGCGATTCGACAGAGGTCCGCCAGTGAGGCCGAGGCGTTCGTGTCGGCCCATAACCTTACCTGCCAGCAAATCGATACGACTCAGGGTGAATACGGCGGCCCGATTATCCATCTCACCGAGCGGCACGCGGTACAGGACATCGGACGCCATCGGGCGCTCGTGCACGACGTTGAGCAATTGGATCGCGATGTTCAACCGGGCGACGGGTTGCTCCGGATACGCTACCGGAATGGGCGAGCGGCCGTCACGCCCGCTCAGAAACCCGCCAGGACCAAGCATAAGTAAGCGACTGGCCCCGCACCAGCATCACGTCGTTTTGAATAGACCGCTGCTAACCGGGAAAATCGCCGGTCTCGTGCTGAAAATGGCTATTAATCGATGTCAAATCTATCCGAACCATATATATAGGAATCCTATGCAAAAAACGATAATTAGGCTTATGTCAAATCAAGGTGTGAGTCAGGGATCTATATCAAGACCGGCAGGCGCGCGAGCCATTCGGCTTTGACGGTGAAGTACACCCACTCGCTGGCCCAGACCCGGACGAAGTTATGGATCAGGCTGCTCACGCCGCGTGGACTGGCCCACGTCGATCGCGTACCAGATGCCGGGTCCCCTGATGGAGCCGATGATGTACGAAAACACCAGCAGAAACGCACCGTAGCGCTCGATGAATGCCTTCATCTCCCGCTTGTTCTCGCGATAGGCTCGCATTTCGGGTAGTGCAAAAAGGAACGACACACCAACCGATGCGTGCGACGCCACGACGTGAATCACGCCAATGATGCCCATCACCCATGCCGCGCCGATTCCCGGAAAGTAAAACGTCGGATACATGCCTAGCATGGCGAAGTCTTCTCCCCGTATCTATTTTGTGTCCCGGCGGTCCAACGGTGACCGTCGCCGCTCAGTTCGTTGTCGCGCTTGCGGGAGAATGGACCTCGAAGACCGCAATCGCGTGCCGCTGGGCGGCGACCTGCTCCCCCAGCGAGAACGCTGCTTGCGCTGCCTGCTCGACGACGGCAGCATTGCGGCGGATCGCCTGATCCATGCGGCTCACCGCCTCGTTGACCTGCCCGATCCCGCGGCGCTGCGTTTCCGAATCTTCGAAGATGCTCTCGTTGATTACGACCACGCGCTGGATCGCAAGCCGCACGTCCCCCATGGCATGCGCCACCTGGTCGGCATGTGTGGATCCACCCGAAATGGACTCCACCGAGTCGCGCACCAGCACCTTGATTTCCTTCGCCGCGCTGGCCGCCCGCTGCGCGAGGCAGCGCACCTCTCCGGCGACGACGGCAAACCCGCGGCCGTGCTCGCCAGCACGCGCCGCCTCGACGGCGGCATTCAGCGCGAGGATATTGGTCTGAAACGCGATCCCCTCGATCAGCGCTGTGATTTCCACGATTTTCGCCGAGCTGGCGGAAATCACGCCCATCGTGCCGCGCATCTGCTCGACGGCCGCCACGCTCGTATCGGCCGCGAGCGACGTCGCATTGGCAAACTCCGCGGCCTGGCGAACGTGATCCGCATTGCGTTGAACCGACAGGATCAGCTCGCTCAGGCTCGCCGCAGTCTCTTCTAGAGACTCGGCTTGTCGCCTCGCGCCGGAGGACAAATCCGCGCTGCCTTCGGCTATCTGGATCGACGCGTACTGGATCGCATCACTCGATCTCTTGATCGTATGCACCGTCCCTGCGAGGTGCCGGTCCATCGTTTGCAGCGCATCGAGCAACTGGGCGAACTCTCCATGCAGGCTCAAGCCCTCGGCGTTGCCCAAACGACCTTCGGCGATTTGCCGTGCAACGTCGAGGGCAGCCTTGAGCGGCGTCGTAATCGCCCAGAGCAGCCAGGCCGAAGCAGCCGTGGCTACGACGATGCCAAGGCCGATTGCACCTAGCACGGTCCATCGCAACGCATCGAACGTCGCGTTGCCGCGCTCCGCCAATTGCCGCGCCTGCATGGCGCTCAATGCAACGTCGCGGCCGATTGCGTCGGACAATGCATCGCCGGTTTCCGTCAGCTCGTCAATCGAATAGGCCGCCATGTCCAGATTGCCGGAACGAAGCACCGCGGCGATATCAGCCGATTGCGTCCGGAAGGCGGCCAATACCGTCGCTACCCGGTCGGCCAGTCGGCGCTCATCCACCGTCGCGATCTTCGCGGGATAGTAGTCGTGCCAGGCCGCATCGAGCTTCGTTTGCTGTTTGCCGATAGCGGCTACGAGTTCCTCGGCCTTGTCCTGTTCATGCAGCGCCTGGATGTAGCGCATCTGCAGACGGATCTTCAGCGCCGCCGCCTGCATCGCGGCGAGATCCTCGATCGGCACGGTACTCGCCGAGTACATGCTGCCCATATCGGTGCTGAGCCTCGCCAGACCGCGAAGGCCCATCATGCCGATCGCCACCATCAGCGCGACGCAGACACCAAGCGTCAGCATGACCTTGAACTGGATCGTCCCCGCAAAAGCTCCCATACAGCCAGCCTTCTTATATTTGGATTGCGAAATATAATGTCTTATCGGCTGCCCGCTTTTGACCGCCGGTCGCTCACTGATGCTTCAGATATCGTCGACACGCGCCATTGCTTCAGGCTTTCTTGCTATACGCGCTGCACCAGCCCTTGCCTGCGACCTGCTTTCCCCCGAACATCGGGCAAGGCGCGAACGCGTCGCCTGGCTTGCCCTGATAGAACGTGCAGTTGCCGCAAACCTGGCCAGCGGCATACTTCGCGTATTTCGCTTTGTCAACTTTGGTTGCATCGGATTTGTAGCCGAGTGCCTGCGCCGTAGCGTCGGTGTCGGACTCTTTCGGAGAATCGGCGAATGCAAGACGCGTGAGCGCCAGACTCGAAGCCACACCGGCGGTCGCGATCATAAATATACGGCGGGACTTTTGCATATAAGTAATCCTTTTTTGTGGGATTGGCGTGCCGGTAAGGCAGAGTAATATAAATACGAATGGCTTATGAAGTAACCGTAGTTGTCGAGCGCGTCACCGTGTTCAGGCTTTCAGCGCCGCAAAGATCTCGCGCAACATCGCCTTCGCATCGCCGAACAACATGCGGTTGTTGTCCCTGTAGAAGAGCGGGTTTTCCACGCCAGCATATCCGGAGGCCATGCTGCGCTTCATCACGATCGACGTCTTCGCCTTCCAGACCTCCAGTACCGGCATACCGGCGATCGGGCTCGCCGGATCCTCCTGCGCCGCGGGGTTCACAATGTCGTTCGCGCCGATGACCATCGAAACGTCCGCCTCGGCGAAATCGGCGTTGATTTCGTCCATCTCCAGCACGATGTTGTAGGGCACCTTCGCTTCGGCCAACAGCACGTTCATATGGCCCGGCATGCGGCCGGCCACCGGGTGAATCGCGAAGCGCACGTCTACGCCCTTTTCGCGCAGCACACTGGTGAGTTCGTACACCGTGTGCTGGGCCTGCGCCACGGCCATGCCGTAGCCGGGCACGATGATCACGCTCTTCGCGTCGCGCAGCAGCTCGGCGGTTTCGGCGGAGTTCACCGCCACTACCTCACCGGCCGGCTGCGCGCCGCCGCCGACCGCTGCGTGCGCGCCGCTGGCGGTACCGAATCCGCCGGCGATCACGTTAATGAAGTTGCGGTTCATCGCGCGGCACATGATGTACGAGAGAATCGCGCCCGACGAGCCCACCAGCGCGCCGATCACGATCAGCAGGTCGTTGCCGAGCATGAAGCCGGTGGCCGCCGCCGCCCAGCCCGAGTAGCTGTTGAGCATCGACACCACCACGGGCATATCGGCACCACCGATGGCCATCACCATGTGCACGCCGAACAGCAGTGAGATCGCTGTCATCACGACGAGCGGCGTCATGCCATCCTGGATGCTGCCCGCATGAAGGAATGCCCGGCCGGACACGATCACCACCAACAGTGCTGCCAGGTTGAGCCAGTGCCGCGCCGGCAGCAACAGCGGCTTGCCGCCGACCTTGCCCGAGAGCTTGCCGAACGCGATGATCGAGCCCGCGAATGTCACCGCACCGATCAGAATGCCGATGTAAATTTCGACTTCGTGGAGG
Organism: Paraburkholderia steynii; assembly: GCF_900100565.1. Taxonomy (NCBI): domain Bacteria; kingdom Pseudomonadati; phylum Pseudomonadota; class Betaproteobacteria; order Burkholderiales; family Burkholderiaceae; genus Paraburkholderia; species Paraburkholderia steynii. Next base: position 66,141 of record NZ_FNDI01000027.1, read on the forward strand.
GCCTTCTCGGACCCGGTGAAGTGGACCGAGGTGTCGACGTAGCTTGCAAAGCCCACGAAGCAGGCCGCCATTCCGACCAGGCTGTGCATCAGCGCCACGAGCTCAGGCATCTGCGTCATCTGTACCTTTCTCGCAGCGACAATCCCGACAGCGCCGCCAACGACCAGCGCGCCGACGATATACGGAATGCCCCCAAATGAAACGCGCGGCCCGAGTACGGTCGCCAGCACGGCAACAGTCATACCGACCATGCCGAGCAGATTGCCGCGGCGCGCGGTCTCAGGATTAGCGAGGCCGCCAAGGCTAAGGATGAAGAGCATCGCCGCGCCGATATAGGAGACGGTAGTCAGGTTGGAAGTCATTGTTGTCATCCCCTTATTTGCGGAACATCGCCAGCATGCGCCGCGTCACTGCGAAGCCGCCGAACATGTTGACGGCCGTGAGTGCCAACGCGCCCACGGCGAGGCCCAGGATCAGCCCCGATGGCCGGTCACCCGCCGCGGAGCCGCCCAGCGGCGGCGCGACCTGCACCAGCGCACCGATGACGATGATTGACGAGATCGCGTTGGTCACGCTCATCAGCGGCGTGTGCAGCGACGGTGTGACGTTCCAGATCACCATGTAGCCCACGAAGCAGGCCAGCACGAACACCGTGAAGTGCGAGAGGAACGTGGCCGGCGCGTACAGCCCCACCATCAGGAAGGCCAGCGCCCCGATGCCGAAGGCGAAGGCCAGCGACTTCGCCGACATCGGCTCGCTGCTGCCGTGGCCCTTCCTCGGAGCGACTGCCGCCGCAGCAGCGGCGGGCTGGGGTGCGGGTGCTACGGCCGGCTGCCTGAGCGGCGGCGGCGGCCAGGTAATGCTGCCTTCCTTGATGACCGTGAGACCGCGGATGGCGTCGTCATCGAAATCGACGTTGATCGTGCCGTCCTTGGTCTTGCACAGTTCCTCGACCACGCGCAGCAGGTTGTTGCCATACAACATGGACGACTGCCGCGCCAGACGCGAAGCAAGTTCGATGTAGCCGACGATGGTCACGCCGTCGCGCACCACCGCTTCTCCGGGCACGGTCAACTCGCAGTTGCCGCCTTGCTCGGCCGCCATATCCACGATGACGCTGCCAGGCTTCATCGACCGCACCATTTCGGCCGTGATGAGCTTCGGAGCCGGCTTGCCGGGAATCAGCGCCGTGGTGATGATGATGTCCGCGTCTCTCGCCTCCTGCGCGTACATCGCCCGCTGCGCCTGCTGGAAGCCCTCGCTCATGACCCTGGCGTAGCCGCCGCCGCCCGAGCCTTCCTCGTCGTAGTCCACCTTGACGAATTCGCTCCCCAGGGACTTGACCTGGTCGGCCACCTCGGCGCGCGTGTCGTTGGCGCGCACGCTCGCGCCGAGACTAGCCGCGGTGCCGATCGCGGCCAGGCCCGCTACGCCCGCGCCGGCGACGAAGACCTTCGCAGGCGGGACCTTGCCGGCGGCGGTGACCTGACCGTTCAGGAAGCGGCCGAACGCATGCGCGGCCTCGATCACCGCGCGATAGCCGCTGATGCCGGCCATCGAGGTGAGCGCGTCCATCTTCTGCGCGCGAGAGAGCGTGCGCGGCAGCGCGTCGATGGCCAGTACCGTGGCCCGTTTCGCGGCCAGTTGCTGCATCAGCTCGGGGTTCTGGGCAGGCCAAACAAAGCCAATCAGCATGCCGCCCTCGCGCATCGACGCGACTTCGTCGCTGCTCGGAGCGCGAACCTTGAGGACGATGTCGCTGCAAGCCCAGAGTTCGGAAGCCGATGCCATGACCTCGGCACCGGCCGCACGGTAGGCGTCATCGTCAAAGTTCGCCGCGGCGCCTGCGCTGCTTTGCACGGCCACCATGAATCCGAGCTTGATCAGTTTCTCGACCACCTCGGGTACGGTCGCTACGCGCCGCTCGCCGGTGGCAAGTTCCAGAGGAATGCCAATCAGTAATGTCATAGGGCAAGTTGATTCGTCACACTGGTATCGGTTGTCGCAAGGATTGCAGGCCTGACGGCAATGGCGAAGTCACGCCAGCCGCGCAATCAGTCAGTCGTCCGCGCAGAACATCGTCGGTGTGATATTGGTGAAGTTCTTCACGTCGCCAATGACCTCAGCAGTTTTCGCCGACGAAAGGGCCATATTGATCCCGACCTGATCGCTGAAACGCAGTATCGCTATGCATGCGAAGGGTTGCGGATCTGGTGATGGGAACAGGACTTCGGCTGATTGCAGACCAAACTCACTCCACGCTGAGCGGACAAGTGGAGCGTGAGTCGAAAGGTAGTACTCGCGGTCAAACATCCCGCCTTCTGTGCTTGGGTAACTCACGATAAGGGTAGTCATATTCAGTCCCGTGTTGAGATGCGTTTGAGAGTTGCGTTACGTGGATGCGCCGGCGCCTTGCAATGGTGCCGGCAACGCTCGCGCGCGCCGCAGCATCTGCCATCCGAACAACAACATCCATAGCGGCAGAACCAGCACGACGACCATCTCGCTGGCATTCGAAAACGCGTCGAGATCCGGAAACAAGCCGAACAGGAAGAAGACCCCGAAAGCCCATCCGACGATCTTCAGCAGAATCGATCCCTTCCAGCCCTCCTTCTTGAGCACGTTGGCGGCAATCGGCGTCCAGAAGAGCACGAGCGGGCCCTCAATCCACCAGAGGCCGTTTTGCGTCCCGTTGGCTATCGCAGTCCATACTGCCGCCGCGGCGTTTCTCGTGGCATCGTCGCCGCCCGCGTAGAGATGGGCCAGCGGATGAAGGATCGCAAACTGCACGACAGCGCCGGTCATGCCAACCATGACGTACAACACGACGGCCATCGCCACCATGTTGCCGAGCGCACCCAGCTCTTCGCGAAATACGTGCACAAAGTATCCGCCAATGACGAGGAAGGGCAGATAGAACCCGAACGTGTCTGCAACCATGCACCAGCGAAACACGTCGCGGGTATCGGGCGACAACGCGAGCATCGATGCACCGTGCAGCACCATATCCGCATCCTGGCCCGTTACCACAAATGACAAGCCCACATTTGCGTACGCCAGAACGCCGCCGATGATGGCGCTCCAGGCCGTGAAGCGCATGACCCTATGCGAGGTTTGATTCATCATTGATCTCCAGGAAGGTCAGGTTCGGTAAGGCGTGGGCGAGTTCAGCACGACTCTGCCATTTTTTGCGCGCTCCAGAGCGCAATAGCCGTAATAGATCGCCGGCATGAAGTAGGCCCATGAGCACAAGGCAAGCGTGTAGAAGTTGAAAAAAACGTTTGTTTCTTCGCCCGGTATTTTGTAAGAATCGTAAATGACCGCAATGCCCAGTGACGTTACCAGAGCCACCCCCACGGCCAGCGCACGGAGCATCTCGCCAATTTCCAGAAGTCTTTTGATGAAGTACACGAGATAGATCGACAGCAGAATCCACATCGTCAGATAGAAGTAAGGCAAAACCCCAGCGATGAATTCCGCTCCCACGAGAGCGAACGTAAGCGCAAACGCGACGACGAATACCGCGACGTCTTGGCGAATCGACGGCTTGTAGCCGTGCGTAATCGCCATCAGACCCGCGACGGCGATGATGGGTATGCCGAATCCTCGAGAAAATGCATCGAAGAAGTGCGCTACTTCATAGGAAACGGCATTTCCGGTAGCAAAAAATCCGATGGCGTTCGTTGCCGATGCGCCGACGATCCACATCTCCAGGCCGAGAAGATAATTTCGTTTCCTGACGACCTTCCAGCCGTAGAAAAATGAGCTTAATGCCAGCAAGGTACTGGAAAGCATAAGAACTACAGATCTGAGGTCCATGACTAAACTCCCAACTCCGGTTGCATCTGATTGATCAATTTCTCTTCGGGTCAAGGTTTGCCAGATAGGTGGCAATAGCCTTGCGGTCTTCGGGCGAAAAACCGGTCGCAAGGTTTTTCATGACGCCTGTGGGTTCGCTGCGAGTGCCGGATGCGAACTCGTCGAACTGCGCGAGCAGATAGTCGTATCCCTGCCCCGCCAAACGCGGAAACTGGTCGTGGCCCATCAATTGGGCACCGTGACAGGCGACACAGTTGCTCGCTGCCACCAGACGCTGTCCCTTCTCGCGCAATTGCCCATCCGGCTTGAAGTAGTGATTCGCGACCGGGGTCACACTGGCAAAATATTCAGCCAGCGATTTGATCTGCGGATCGCTCATCGTCATCGCGAGGGGCCTCATGTTCGGATTACGGCGCGCCTCACTCGCGAAATTGTGGAGCTGGGTCTCCAGATAGGGTGCCGGCTGCCCGGCGAGACTCGGATACCCCTGATGGAGTGAATTGCCCTTGACGCCGTGGCAGCCCATGCAGACGTCGGTCACGTGCGGCCAGGGGCCGCCGTCAGCAAGGTAAGCCGTGGTCGATGCCGTGAGATACTGCTGAAGCCGATAAAGACCCAGCAGATCGGAACCGAAAATGGCCAGCAGCAGGGCAATAACCAGAGGAATGCCAATCAATAGTGTTTTCTTCATCGTAACCCTCCTACGCCCGGTGCAGCGCATTGAGCGCCTGAAGCGCGCCCTGATGGCCGGAGCGCACGGCGCCATCCATGTACCCGGCCCAGATATTCGCAGTCTCCGTCCCCGACCAGATCAGCTTGCCGCACGAGGGGCGCAGCGCCTCGCCGTGAGCGCTCCAGAAGCCGGGCGGAATGGCGGAAACGCAGGTCAAGGTCCAGCGATCGACCCGTCCCCAGTCCTGATCGTGATAAGAGATGGGAGACAGCGCTTCATCGCCCCATGCCTGCGCATAGAATTGCTTATGCATGGCCATTGCCGCGTCCCGCTCAGACGGGACCATTGCATTCTCGATGAATGCGTTGATAACCCCGATCTCCCCAGCGGGCGGAGAATTGTCGTAGGCCCAGAGAATGGGACCATTGACCTGGAAGATGCTCCCGTTCATGCCCTTGTCGCGCCAGAACGGACGGCGATAGACCATGGCCGTCTTCCGTGCCGGGGAATTCGCGGGCCAGGCGCGCTGCAGGGCCGCACGCTTTTCCGGCAGTGGCGGATCGAACTGCACCTGATGACACAATGCCGGATGGATGGCCATGATGACGGTCCGTGCCCGCACTTCTTCATGGTCGGTATGCAGGGTGACGACGTCGCCGTCCCATCCGGAAATCTGGCGGACTGGAGAAGACAGGCGGACCTTATCGCCCAGTTGCTGGGCCATCTTGATGCTGAGGATTTGCGAGCCGCCGATGAAGCGGGTTTCCTGGGCGCTGTGCTTGATGCTGTCGAGTTGCGAATAATCGCAATCCGCCGAATTGACCATCGAAAGGAAGTGCAGCAACCCCATCTTCGCCGGCGCCGCGCCGCCCGAAAGCGTGATGCTGCCATTCCATGCGACCTGATCTTCAGGCTTGATATTCTGCTTTTCCAGCCAGTCACCGACCGAGAGCTTGTCCAGTTCAGCGACCTTCGGGGACGTCCACGGTGCGCCACAAGGCACGTCGCGCGAGAGTCTGCTGAGTTTGGCGCCAATCGCCTCGTCAGTGCCGAACGTGCCCTTCAGATCGACTGCCACGCGGCCGTTGCCGCCCAGAATGACCGTACTCCCGTCGTAGTAGGTCGGGAAAGTCCCGACGCCCAGCTCGCGCGCGAGATCCGCAACGGCGGTCTGGCCGGGCCCGATCCATTGCCCGCCGACTTCCGAAACGTACCCGCCGGGGATGTTGTAGTTGAACGTTCGCCCACCCACGCGGTCCCGGGCCTCAAGCACCAGAAAGGACTCGCAGCCCGCGTGGCGCAGGTCGCGCGCGGCGGTCAGTCCGGCCAGCCCCGCTCCTACGATAGCGACGTCGAGAATGCCGTCCGCGCCTGGCGCGGCCTTGGTGACTGCGGCATACGCCCGTTGGGTGCTCATGGCGAGCGTACCCACGGCAGCTGCCGAGGCACCGGCATATTTGAGCCATTGCCTGCGCTGCAGGTTTGCAGCGCCGTCTGGGGAAGATTTTTTTGCCATAGTGCCTCTGTCTACTTGATGAAGGCTCCCGCTCTGAGCGGGTCACCGAAACCGCTGCGCTCAGGCGCCAGTCTCCATATCCGGTCGATACACCGTGCTGTGCAACTTCTTTGAAATCCCTTAAGAATCGTTCGCGCGCCAGGCCCGAGACCCGTGCGATCCGATGTTTCAGCGACCCCGTATTAGTTCATATAGACAAAGATAGGTCAACATACCAATATAGTGATCGAAAAAAATGCAGGGTATTCCCCTGTATCTCAAAAGATGCCGCGACATTCCACTTTCCGACGCCTGGCTGAGCGCCAAAGCGCCACGCCATGTAGGGATTCTGACGATCCGCCCAAGTGAGCAGGATTAGCCCGGCATCCGCCCGGACATCACAGGCGCAACTCCAGGTTATGCGTTCAGATTGACGACGCCAGTTCCGGCACGACAGTAAACAGGTCGCCCACGAGGCCGTAGTCGGCCACGCTGAAGATCGGTGCATCTTCGTCCTTGTTGATCGCGACGATGACCTTCGAGTCCTTCATGCCGGCCAGATGCTGGATCGCGCCCGAGATGCCGACTGCCACATACAGTTGCGGCGCGACGATCTTGCCGGTCTGACCGACCTGGTAGTCGTTCGGCACGTAGCCAGCGTCGACTGCTGCGCGCGAGGCGCCGAGCGCGGCATTGAGCTTGTCGGCGAGCGGCTCCAGCACCTTCGTGTAGTTCTCGCCGCTGCCCAGACCCCGGCCACCCGAGACGATGATCTTCGCGCTCGTGAGTTCCGGACGGTCGAGCTTCGTCACTTCACGGCCGACGAACTGCGTGAGGCCGCTGTCTGCTGCCGCTTCGAGCTTCTCGACCGCTGCGCTGGCGCCTTCGGCTGCTACGGCGTCGAAAGCGGTCGTGCGGACTGTGATGACCTTGACCGGATCGGACGACTGAACCGTTGCGATCACATTGCCGGCGTAGATCGGACGCTCGAACGTATCGGGCGCATCCACGGCGGTAATGTCGCTGATCTGTGCAACGTCGAGCTTCGCGGCAATGCGCGGCGTGACGTTTCTGCCCGCTGCCGTTGCCGCAGCCAGGATGTGCGAATAGTTCTTCGCGATGCTCAGCACCGTCGCTTCAACGTTCTCTGCAAGACCCTGTTCGAGTTGCGGCGCGTCGGCGAGCAGCACCTTCGCAACGCCGGCGATCTTTGCTGCTGCGTCCGCTGCGGCCTGGGCGTTGTGGCCCGCGACCAGCACGTGAACGTCGCCGCCAATTTTCTGTGCTGCAGCGACCGTGTTTAGCGTCGCGGCCTTGATCGAGTGATTGTCGTGTTCAGCAATTACCAGATTCACCGGATTTGTCATTTTCGTCTCGCTCCTTACAGCACCCTGGCTTTCGTCTTCAGCTTCTCGACCAGCGTCTTCACGTCCGGCACCTTCACGCCTGCCGAACGCTTGGGCGGCTCGGCGACCTTCAGCGTCTTCAGACGCGGCGTGACGTCAACGCCCAGGTCTTCCGGCTTCACGGTTTCGAGCGGCTTCTTCTTCGCCTTCATGATGTTCGGCAGCGTGACGTAGCGCGGCTCGTTCAGGCGCAAGTCCGTCGTGACCACGGCAGGCAGCGTCAGCGACAGCGTTTCCGCGCCGCCGTCCACTTCACGCGACACGGTAGCCTTGCCGTCCGCGACCACAACCTTCGAGGCAAACGTCGCTTGCGGCAGGTTCGCCAGCGCGGCGAGCATCTGGCCGGTCTGGTTCGAATCGTCGTCGATGGCCTGCTTGCCGAGGATCACGAGCTGCGGCTGTTCCTTGTCGACCAGCGCCTTCAGGAGCTTCGCGACAGCCAAAGGCTGTAACTCAACTGCGGACTCCACGAGCACCGCGCGATCTGCGCCGATCGCGAGCGCAGTACGCAACGTTTCCTGCGCCTGCGGAACGCCACACGAAACTGCGATCACCTCAGTGACCACGCCTGCCTCCTTCAACCGCACCGATTCCTCCACGGCGATCTCGTCGAACGGATTTATCGACATCTTCACGTTGGCGATATCGACGCCCGCTCCATCGGATTTCACACTGACCTTGACGTTGGCATCCACGACCCGCTTTACAGCGACCAACAATTTCATTGCTGCTCCTCGTTCGATCCATTTGTGCTATTTGCGCTCGTCGGCGGAATGATCGCTTTCGCCTTCCCCACTTGTTCCACGCGGATAAAGTTTCCCGATTGCGCGCGCTCGTTGCCGCACTGGGCGGATAATCAACCCAGCGTGGCGGAAGCATGCCCTCCTCCCCGGCCTGCACGAGTTCGGCCCGGACTTGTGCCCGGGTCTTACCCAGCGCCGGGCTGACTTCCGTGCCCGGGCGCCCGTCTGCACGAGCCGCATCGGTCTGCGCACTCGAATCGTCGGGCACTCCACTTGAAACGGACACGAATTGCGGAGTCGATTGTTCCTGCGGGCGAATGCCGCCGCCGCCCGTGTGAGCAGAAACGGCGATGGACGTCAGCACAACCGCGAGTGCCGAAAGGTTCGATATCGCAGCAGCTTTCATGTCGCACTCCTGATAGACAAATGGATTCGAACCCAGATTAGCGGCACTGCACGCACAGTAGCTGCTATTCGACTGCTTCCTTCGGGTACCATGGAGCCCCAACGCCAGGCCAATATATCGGCGTCGACGGGCTGGTTACTCTTTCGTCCACCCGTTCTGATAGAGCTTCCCTGCCAGCACGCCCAAACGCAACGTGAGGTGATAGTTCTCGCCGTCTTCGATCAGTGCGGAGCGCACATCACGGAACAGCTTCTCGATCGGGAATTCGCGGGTGGTACCGTTGCCGCCGAAGAGCTGGAACGCCTCGTGCGTGATCTTCATCGCTTCTTCAGTTACGCTGACCTTGGCCTGTGCCGTAGCGTATGGATGGCTCTTTGGAGACAGACGTGAGAATGCGAGGCTGCGTCGCGCAATCGCACGCGCCATCTCCAGCCGCCGCAACATATCGCCCACGCGCAGTTGCGTCATCTGGTGATCGATCAACAGCGCCCCGCCTTGCTTGCGCTCGTGGCAATAACCCAGCGCGAGTTCGAACGCAGCGCGGGCTACGCCCACGAACACCTGGCACATGTGTGTGCCCGCGAACGACCAGGTCGATGCCAGATTGCCGAGATAATCGTCCTCTAGCGCAATGGCAAAACGCTTGGGCACCTTCACGTTGTCGAAGTAGATCTCGCCCTGTGGAAGCGAGCGCTGGCCAATCTTGTCGAGCGGCTTGCCGCGCGAGACACCCGGCAGATCGAGCGGAACGATCATCCCGATGCCGTTCGCAAACGAACTTCGTTCCCCGGTGCCATAAAAGCCATCGCCATAGTCCGCCGCCATGTACGCGAGCGCCACCTGCGCGACCGAGCCGTTCGAGATCCACGCCGAACTCTGCCCGTTGATGACGATTTCGTCTGTGCCCACCTTCGCCGTGAGATTACCCACCGGCTGTTTGCCGCCCGCGCTGATCTCATCGCGGTAGAGAATCGCGGCATCGGTGCCGCGGTCGGGCTGCGTATTCATCCAGCAACCAATTTTGCCGGTGCACATGTCGATCAGTTCCTGATTACCGATCGACTGTGCCATCATCAACGGAGCGGGCGCCACGCCGATCGAAACGGCAAGCCCCGCATCACCCCAGCCGAGCTCTTCGCCGATCAGCGATTCGATGCGCACCGCCATGTCTGGCGGAAGTTGCGCAAGCAGTTGCGGATCGAGGCCCAGCTTTGCACTCTCCATCATGGCGCCCCAGTACGGCGAGCCAGGCGCGATCACTTCCTCCGGCGTCATGCGGTCCAGTTCGCGACCGACGGGCTTCAGCACGTCGCGTGCGAAACGGTGAACCGTCTCCTGGATCGCACGTTCCTCCTCCCCCATCGGCGTTTCGAAACCAGTCAAGCCTGCCAGAGGCAACCCCACGGACTTGTGCAGTCGAATCATTTCAGTACTCCTATCTTGGACATATGTCGACCGGACTGCCCAGCAACCCAGCCGCCTCATTAATAGATCACACTACCAAACATAGGTAACAATACAAAACATGAGGTGAAAAAAAAAGACAGGGTATTCCCCCTGTCCTTTTTCTTCGTCGGCACAGTGCCGTGGCTGCTAGGCCGTTTCGGCGTCCACCGTCTTCCCCCATACCAGGTTACGCGCGGTCTCAAGGAACATCGTCTCAAACCCTCGCATGTACGCGCGCTTGCTGCGCGCGGTGCCCAGATGAATGGTCATGCCGTCCACCATCGAAATGAGCAGCACAGCGATATGTGTACTCTCGGCCGCCCCACGCTCCGGATTCGCAGCGCGAATGAGCTTGGTAAGTTCGTTCGTCAAGGTTTCGTACCATTCATCCCGCATCTGCGCGCACTCCGGATCGGTAGACGCAAAAGAAAAGAAATGCCACCACAACGGGATATTCTTCGAGTCTTTCGCGTCCTGCACCGACTGGTCGAGAATGGCTTCGATCGTCGCACGCGGCGAGGCGTTGTTCTGGAGCGCCTGTTTCAGAACATCGAGATACGTGTTGATCACCGGCGCCATCACCGCCCGCACGACGTCAGGCCGCGTCGGGAAGTAGTATTGGAGGTTGCTGACACTGATTCCCGCTTTCAGCGCGACGGCACGCAGCGAGAAGTCCATGGGACCATTCTCGAGCAGGAGCTTCCTCGCCACACGAATAATGGCATTGCGTGTACGTACGCCCTGGGCCCGCAGGCCGTCGGGAGCGGTTCCCGTGGAAGGTGCTGCGCTCGACGTGCGCCGCTTACGGGTGCTTGGCTCTTTTGGCACTGTCATCGCTTTCCGCCTTGAGTGAGGTAGATGCCTCGCCGGGTAGAGGCAATGCGGTCACACGAACCGCTTCCTAGGTAAACATGACTATACCTTACACTAGGCTGAAACTCCATCCGCATGGCCGGGCCTGCTGCAGCGTTCGCACCCGCTCTTCATCACCTACAACCGCAGTAGCCGATCACCGAGCCGCTCGCACAATGCCCCGATTTTGCATGGTCGAGGCACGTTCGCCGGAGCCGTCCCATACCTTGATGCGCGTTACGCTCGCAGCGCTTGCGCGGCGCGCGCCTTGCTGTTCACGCGGTCGTCGAGCGCGTTCACCACGCCTAACGCCGCATTTACGACGCACCATCGCAGCGGTTCGGGCAGCGTAGATGGCGTCTTGTGATCGAGCGCCGAAAGGAGCGGATTTTCGATGCCACGAATCCGCCCGGCAATCATGTTGCCCACCATGGACTGCGCGGCCACGCCATGTCCGGAGCACCCGGCACTGTAGAAGATGTTCCGATGCGCCCCCGTGGCTCCAACAACCGGCAGCGCGTCATTGGCCAGGCTGATATAGCCACTCCAGCATGCCCGCAGCGCGATGCCCTTGAGGGACGGGAAGCGGTCATGCAGGGCCGTGCGCAGCTCGCGATACGACTCATAGTCGGGCACGTTCGGCGTCTTGGAGCCGTATGGGTAATGGATACGCTTCGTCGTCACCACGAGCGTGTTATTGACGGTCAGGCGATGGCTCTCCATGGTCCAGTGTGCCGTCACGATGCCTTCGCGTCGCGGCCAACCCAACGCCTTGCGCTGGGTGTCGGAGAGCGGTTCGGTCTCGATCGCCGAGACACGTAGCGGTACAACCTTGTCCGCGAGCAGGCCGAGCTGCGGCGTATAGGCGTTGGTGGCCAGCATCAGCGCCGGCGCGCTCGCGCTGCCGCGCGGGGTTTGCACCTTGATGACCGGCCCCTCGGTGTAAGACAGCAGCGGCGTGTTCTCGTAGATCTTCACGCCTGCTCGCAACGCCGTGCGCCTGAGCCCCATCACGTATTTGCCGGGGTGGAGCGTGCCGCCGCGCGGCACGTAATTGCCGAATAAAAACGCCGGCGGAATGCCACGCGCACGCATCTCGGCGTGGTCGAGAAACTCCGACTGAAAGCCCAACCCGGCGCCGGTTCGCATGTCCTCGCGCACCTTCTCCTCCTGTGCGGGATCAATGCCCGCACGGATAATGCCAGTCTGGTTGTAGTCGCAGTCGATCTCGTACTCTCTGAGCTTCCCCTCTACGAAGGGAACGGCGTCCTCGTAGTAGCGGACGATCTCCTTCCCTTTCTCGTTACCTACGCTCTTGAGAAAAAGATCGTATTCGAGCGCGAGCGCGCCAGCCAGATAGCCCGCGTTGCGTCCACTTGCACCAAAGCCGGCAAATTCGCGCTCGAGCACGACCACTTTCGCTCCGTGCCTGACCAGTTCCAGTGCAGCCGAAAGCCCCGCAAAGCCGGCGCCGACGATGACCACATCCGCACTCACGTCGTCCGCGAGTTCAGGCTGCATGTCGCCCGGTCTTTCTACCCAACCGCCGAGCGTACGGTACTTCTCCAGGTCAGCAGACATTTTGGCCTCCTCCACAGGGCCGGGCGATTCGACGCGCGAGCATTGCGTAGCCGCCACCGCCGGCACCACCACGGCCGCTGCCGCCGCACCCTTGATGAAGGTGCGGCGGCTCACTCCGGAACGCGAGCCGTCCTGTTGTCCTGCTTGTGCTTCCGTTGTCTCGCTCATGCATGCTCCATCAAGTCTTGCTCAGAATGTGGACGGCAAGCACCGCCTCTTCGATGCCCTGAAAACCGCCGCCGTTTTCCTGAATCGCGTGGTGCGCACCCGGCACCTGGCGCGCGCCCGCTTCTCCACGCAGTTGAGCAACCAGTTCGTAGAGCTGACCGATCCCTGTTGCACCCAGCGGATGCCCCTTCGATTCGAGGCCGCCCGATGTATTGATGGGAATGCGCCCGCCGAGGGTGAACTCGCCGCGCTCGGCAGCGGGACCGCCCTGACCGGGCGGGACCAGTTGCAGGTTTTCGGCCTGGATGATTTCCCCCATCGCCGACGCGTCGTGCACTTCGGCGACATCCATGTCCTCGGGGCCGACGCTCGCCTGGTCGTAGGCCTGCAGCGCCGCAAGGCGGCCGATGTTCTTCTCCGGCTCGTCGACGCGTCGATGTGTGAAGCTGCGCACGACGCTCGCTGCAACCCGGATGCAGCGGCTGCGGTCGGCGCCGATGCGCCGCAAGCCCTCCCCGGTACACAGGATCGCCGCCGCCGCACCGTCTGAAACCGGCGCGCACATGGGCAGCGTGATCGGATAGGTGATCGGCGGCGCCGCAAGGACCTCCTCGATCGTGAACGCCTGGCGAAACTGCGAATATGGGTTATGCACCGAATGCAGATGGTTCTTCGACGACACGGCTGCGATCTGTCGTTGCGTGGTGCCGTATGTCTTCATGTGATACCGGCACAGCGCGGCATAGACCGACATGAAGCGGCTATAGGGCCGATCGGACTCCGATCCGGGCGGTGGCTCGACGCCTTCGCCAAGCTTCATCAGGCTGGCGAAGTTCTCGTCGACGCGTGACACGTCCCAGCCCGCCTCGAACAGGGCGAATGACTTCGCCTTGTCCGGCACGTTCATCTTTTCCGCGCCGAGCGCGAGCGCGACATCGCAGGCGCCCGACCTGAGCGACTGAGCCGCGAGATGCACCGCTGTGCTGCCAGATGCGCAGGCGTTTTCCACGTTGTAGACAGGAATGCCGTCAATCCCGATCTTGCTGAACACGACCTGCCCCGGAATTGACAGCTGGCCCTGCAGCGGCCCGTTGGTGATGCCGGCATAGAAAGCCGCGCCGATCGCCGCGGCGTCGCAACCTGCATCCTTCAACGCTCCGCGCAGTGCTTCGCCCGCGAGATCGTCAATGTTGCGTTCAAAGTGCCTGCCGAACACGGTCATTGCAATGCCGGCAATGTAAATATCGCTCATGGTGTTTTGTTCCTGCGTGGCTGACTCAGATCCGGCGGCTTACGCCTTTCCAGTACTCCTCCCGCAGGTCCTTCTTCAGCACTTTGCCGGCTTGGCTGCGCGGCAACGCGCGGATGAAGTCCACGCTCTTCGGTGCTTTGACCGACCCGAGCTTTTCCTTGCACAACGCCACGAGCTCCTCAGCACTGACGCTCTGACCGGCGTTGAGCTCCACCACTGCCTTCACGGCTTCGCCCCACTTTTCGTCGGGTACGCCGATCACCGCGCAATCCTGCACTGCTGGATGCGCCCAGATGACCTGCTCGACCTCGCTCGGATAGACGTTGAAGCCGCCGCTGATGATCATGTCCTTCTTGCGGTCGGTAATGTGCAGGTACCCTTCAGAGTCGAGATGACCGATATCGCCCGTATGCAGCCATCCATCGACGACGGTCTCCGCTGTCTTGTCGGGCGCGTTGTAGTAGCCCTTCATCACGAGGTCGCCGCGCACGCAGATTTCACCGGTCAAGCCTCGAGGCAGAATCTCCCCGCGATCGTTCATGATTTCAACGCGTACGAGCGGATTGGGGCGGCCAACCGAGGAGAGCCGTTCTTGCGGCGCAAGCTTGCCGTCCACGAAGTGCTCGGCCGGAGTGAGATAGGAGATCGACGCTGGAGCTTCCGTCTGACCGTAGCCGCCCGCCATGACGGGCCCGAACACCTCGATCGCGCGCTTGAGTTTCTCCACCGACATCGGTGCAGCGCCATACAAAAAGCACTTGAGTGACGAAAAATCCTGGGCCGCGATGCCGGGAATATCGAGCAGGCGATAGATGACCGTCGGCGGAAGGAAGAACTCCGTGACCCGATGCTTCGCGATCGCCGCGAGAAGCAGGCCCGGCTCCGGCTTGGGCAGCACGACCACGGTGCCGCCGCGCGCGGTGCATGGCAGCGAGAGCATCCCCGCGGTATGGGTCATGGGCGCCGCGGCAAGATTCACCGGCCGCTCCACACCATACGGAAACGCCATCATGAATTGCGCGAAGTAGGTCTGAAACGCGCGATGCGTGTTCATCACCCCCTTGGGCAAGCCCGTCGTGCCGCCCGTCCCTGACAGTGTCACGATGTCGTCCATGTCGTAATCGACACGCGGCTCGGTCACTGGTTGCGCCGCGCTCCATGTCTCGAGCGACGGCGCCCATGGCAGGTCGGCATCGATACAGATCCAGAGCCTGACCTTCGGGAGGCTCGGACGCAGCGCTTCAATCGCCGGCGCGAACGCCAGATGGAAGAACAGCGCTTCGCAATCGAACGCGTCGAGGAGGTACTGGTTCTCTTGCGGTGCGCTGCGCCCGTTCACCGGGATCCATACCACGCCCGCGCGCCACAGCGCCAGCGTGCAGGTCCAAGCGGTGACGTCGTTATCGGCCCAGACCGCTGCCTTCGCTTCCTTTTCGAAGCCGGCGGCGAGCAGGCCGTTGGCGACGCGACACGACAGCGTGCGCACCTCATCGAACGAATAGCTGCGCTCGTCCTGGATGTAGGCCACGCCGTTGGGGTTGAGGCGCCAACCGCGGTCGAAGAAGTCAATGATTGCCATGTCCCATGTTTCCTTGAATCTGTCCTGAATCTGTACCGAAACTGCGCGCTCGCGGCGCTTACAGCTGCGTGACAGTGGCGCGCGCGAGCCCGCGCTGCTCGAGGAACCCGAGCAGATAGCGATGCCCGAATGCTTTCGAGCCCGAGGCAAAGCCCACCTTCGCGGCCTCGCCGTCGAGCAGCTTGATGGCTGCGGCCGTCTGGATAGCGCCGGTCGCGATGTATGGCGTGATGCCATGCACGGTCGCGCGAACGGCCGAGAGCTGGCCGCGGCCGATCGCGAAGTCAACCGTGCGATGAAGCGACGTGCGTTCGCGTGGCGGCATGGCCGGCGTGGTCGAATCGACGAGCTGCTTGAGCACCACATCCTGCTGCTCGCGCGGCAGGTGCGCGTACTCGGCATCCCACTTCTGTCCGAGCGCATGCACCATCTGCATCGCGTTGTTGTCGTAGAAGCCTACGCAGGAAACGCAGCTGCGCACGCGCGGATCGTGCTCGAAATACACCGGCAGCGACGTACCGCCCCACGGCAACGCGAACACAGGCTGCAGGAAATCGGGGGAGGCAACACTGAACGATGCGTGCCTGTCATGCGGCACCAGCCTCTTTTCCCACAGATAGGACGACTCCTGGCGATAGCCTTCGAAGATGGTCGCAGTGGAGCCCACGCTCACACCAGCGCCGGCGCCGCGCGGGCCGCGCGTGAGCGTGGCCGTCTCCAGCGCGTCTATACCGGGCGTTTCGAGTGCCAGTTCGGCGGCGATTTCGGCGAATGTGTACATGTAGGCATTCGAGGGCGACACCAGCAGCCCGGCCTGCCGGAACTGCTCGCCAAACTGCTCGCGAACCTGGCGGATAAAGTGCTGCTCGCCAGTAGTGTCGAGGTAGTGGCAGCCAGCCTTGAGCGCCGCTTCCACAGCGGTGAGGCCGAAGTTGAAGAACGGCCCGACCGTGTTGCACACGACCTTGGCACCGCGAAAGGCATTCACGAGCGAATCCACGGTGTGCTCGGCTTCGATGACTTCGTAGTTCGCCGATTCGAGGCGCACGACACGCTGCGCCATCATGTCCTGCGTGCGCTTCGCATTACGTGCGACCGCCGTAAAGGGAATGTCCTGGTCGATGAGCCAGTCCATGATCAACATGCCGGTATAACCGCTTGCGCCATAAACGACGACGGGATGCTTTGCCATGCTTGTCTCCTGAAGCTTGATTGGTCGAATGTCGAGTCGGCTAAATGCCTGGATTGTCTTCGGCGGCTGGCGAACCCCGCCGTCGGACGATACTGCGATAATGCATGTCCATTTTATAGAACACAATACAAAACTTAGTTCATGGTACAAAATACGTAAAGCTAAAAAGACAGGGTATTTCCTGTCTCTTCCCGACTCCTGCCGCCCTACGCCAATGCGGCTATTGCACGCCTGCGGGGCTGCCCCCAGGCCTCAGGCCCGCGAGGTAGCTGGCTACCGCGTGGATGTCTTCGCCGGACAATGCGGCCGCCATCCCGTTCATTGCGCCGCTCGGGTCACGACGTTCGCCCGCCTTGAACGCAGCAAGCTGCGTCGCGAGATAAGCTTCGCCCTGGCCTGCCAGACGCGGCACGGCACCCTGGCCCATGAACGAAGCCCCGTGGCAGGCCTGGCAGCTTTTCGCCGCTACGAGCGCCATGCCCTGCTTTGCGAGCGCTGTCTGGACATGCACCGCTTCGCTTTGGGACGGCGTCTGCCGCGCGAAATAAGCAGCCAGCGACTTGATCTGCTCGTCCGTAAGCCCCCTCGCAATCGCCCCCATGTAGGGGTTGGGTCGTTGCCCTCCGGCAAACGCGTTCAACTGGGCAACGAGATAAGCCTCGGGTTGTCCGGACAGCGCCGGATACCAGGCGTTGACGGACTGGCCGTGCGCACCGTGGCAGAAGACACAGGTCTCCTGCGGCTGCGGCCAGGGGCCGCCGTTGACCACTTCCGTCTTGTCGATTTCGCTCATCGATTTTTCGAAATGCATGCCGTCGAGGTATTCGCGCCCGTAGAGCGCTCCTACACCCACGACGCCTGCCAGCACGACGGCTGCGCTTACGATCCATGCCCGTTTCATTCACGCCACCTCGCCGCGTTGAGTGAAACCGGCCAGCGCCTGCAAGGCTGCGCGGTGACCCGAACGCACGGCGCCATCCATCGCGCCGGCCCAGATGTCGGCGGTTTCGGTCCCTGACCAGATCAGGCGGCCCACTTCGGGATGCAGATACTTGCCCCACTTCGACCAGAAGCCCGGTGGCATGGGATTGATGCAATGCAGGGTCCATGGATCGACCCGGCCCCAGTCGTAGTCGTGGAATTGCGTCGGATGCAGCGCGCGGTCGCCGAATGCCTTCGCAAACGTGGCCGAAAGCGTTCTTTCAGCCGTCGTGGGATCGTTGGGCAACATCCCCGGCGCGACGAATGCGGCGATCACGCCGAGCGACGCATCGGGGGGCGAGTTGTCGTACGCCATGAAAACCGGGCCACCGACCTGGAAGATCGTTCCGCAGTAACCGGCGTCGCGCCAGAACGGTTTGTCGTAGACGTGTACCGTCTTGCGCATGGGGGCGTTTGTGGGCCAGTTCTGCTGTAGTTGCGCCCGGCCGCCGGGCAACGGCGGATCGAAAACCACCTGATTGCACAGGGCAGGATTTATCGCAACGATCACGCGGCGCGCCTTGACCACGCCCTGATCGGTATGCAGTTCGACAACCTCGCGATCCCAGCCGGCGATCTTGCGCACCGGCGAGGACAGCCTGACCTTGTCGCCGACTTGTTCGGCCATCTTGATACTCAGACGCTGCGAGCCGCCGACGATGCGCGTTTCCTGCGCGCCGCCCTTGAACGCTTCGAGTTGCGTGTAGTTGCAGCTTGCACTGTTGATCATCGATAGGTAGTGCAGCAGACCCAGTTGCGCTGGCGCACCGCCCGTGGTCAGCTTCGCGGCTAGCGCGAGAAAGTAGCCGTCCTCGTATTTCACGCCCTGCTGCAACAGCCACTCGCCGTAAGAGAGCTTGTCCAGTTCCGCCAGATGCGGCGCTTTCCACGGCGCCCCGGACGGCACGCCGCGCGACAGTTCGGCAAGCCGGTTACCGATCGTGTCGTCACCCCCAGTGCCCCCTTGAAAATCCTGGGTCACCGTAGCGCCCTGCGCCATCACGACGGTCTTGCCCGCGTACCAGCTCGGAAACGTATCGATCTCAAGTTGACGTGCCAGATCGAAGATCGCGGTCTGGCCGGGACCGATCCACTGCCCTCCGGCTTCGGAAACGACGCCGTGTCCGAGGTCATGGTTATACGTACGTCCGCCGACGCGGTCGCGCGCCTCGAGCACGACGAACGAATCGCATCCGGCCAGTTTGAGGTCACGGCCCGCGGTCAATCCGGCAAGACCCGCGCCGATGATTGCGACGTCCAGAATGTCGCCGTTCATAGGCTTCGTTGCGGTCGTTGCGGCGGTCTGTGCCAGCGACACACCGCCGGTCGCAAGTGACGCCGCGCTGATCGCCGTGATGCGTAGAAGCTGGCGCCGGGTCTGTGTATCCGGCTTACGCTTCCGATCCATCTTTGATGCCCAATTCAGTTTCATTGCTTCTCCTTTTAATTCCCCGATCTTAAGGAGAACGATATAACAAGGTAGCGACTGGCGTTTCTCAACGGACCGTCAGCACCCCGTCCTGCGAAAACAACACGGGTTTGCCGGCGCCATCGATCAATGCGGCGGTGAGCGTAGCGCGATCGTCGCGCTGATGAACCTCGAACGACGCGCTCCCCTCGTGTTGCCGGAACACAAGGCCATCGAGTCCGACACCCAAGAATCCGCTTCGCGTCGCCACGATATCGGTGATTGAACTCTTCGTGCCCGAGTTCAGCGCCGCCCACGTCGACCCGCCATCGCGGCTTTCGAACAGACTGCCGAGCAAGCCACCAACGACGAGCCGCCCGTCAGGTAGCGCCACACCCGTCCACAGCGTGCCCTTGCCACCCGTCGGAAGGTAGGTCCAATTCGCGCCGCCGTCGCTCGATTTGAGCACCGTCCCCTGTTCAGCGGAGATATAAAGCCCGCCCTTGCGGTCGGCAAAGACGTGGTACAGATTGCGGTCCGCTTTCCCGCCTCCCGGCGGCTTCGGCAAGGTCGTTCGGGCCCACGTCCTGCCGCCGTCATGGGTCGTGAGCATCAGTGACCACAGACCCACCGCTATCCCGTCCTGCTCATTGGTGAAGAGCACGGAAAACAGCGGCTGGTCGACCGAAATGTCGATGCGCTGCTTCTCCCAGGTTTCGCCGCCGTTTCGGGTCGCGAGGATCACGCCCCATTGCCCGACGGCCCAGCCGTGTTCGGCATCGATGAAGGTGACGGCCGAGAGGGTCGCCGACACCGGCACCTGACGCGCCTGCCGCCAGCTGTGTCCGTCATCGTCCGAAAGAAGAATCACGCCGTGCTCGCCCACGGCGACCATGCGACTGCCGGCGCGCGTGGCGTCCATCAGCATCATGTGTGACGGAGCGGTCCAGGAATGAGCCGGCATCGCGGCCCACGTTGCGACCGTTCCCGGCGGTTGTGCGAACGCGGTGATGGACGCGCAGAGCGCGGTACAGGCAACAAGCGTCTTGATCATGGCTGGGCCTCAGTTATTGGGTACTCGCGGGCATCAGTGGCTGAACAGACCGGCCGCGCGTGCCGGCTTGCGACGCGGGAACCAGCGCTCCAGTACCGATGCCAGTGCGGGAAGCGCGGTCATCGCCATCAGCAGATTCACGAGGAACATGAACGCCAGCAGCTTGCCCATGTCCGCCTGGAACTTCAGCGCCGAGAAACTCCACGTTGCCACGCCAATGGCCAGCGTGATCGCCGTGAAGATCGTTGCGACGCCCACTTCCAGCATCGCGTGCTGAACGGCCTTCACAATGTCCTGGCAGTGAGCCAGATGCACCTGCAGCCGGTTGTAGATGTAGAACGCGTAATCCACGCCAATACCGACGGCCAGCACCATGACGGGCAGAGTGGCGACCGTCAGGCCGATCTTCAGTTCCTTCATGAACCAATAACCGATAAAGGTGGCAACCGTCAGCGGCAGACAGCAGGCCAGCATTGCGCGCCAGTCGCGGTAGGCCAGGAACACGAGGATCAGGATGGCCGCGTAGACGTAAAGCATCATGGGCAACTCACTGCGCGCCACCTCTTCGTTGGTCGCGGCAAGCACGCCCGCATTGCCCGCCGCGAGACGCACGTTGATACCAGGAAAGACGTGGGATACGCGGTACTGCTTCACGTCATTGAGAATCCGGCTGATCGTCGTGGCCTTGTGATCGGTCAGAAACAGGTGCACTGCCGTCATCCCACAGTTGCCTTTCATGAATCCCTTTACCCGGCCGGCGTCGACCGAGACCGCGCCGTAGTTTTCAGGGTCGATCGGCACGACATTCATCCTCGGGTAGTCTTCGTTGTAACCCTGGTTGTAGCGGCGCAGCATCGCCGAATACGACTGCACCGACACGACGCCCGGCTCGCTGCGCATCGCGCTCGTCAGGTCGTCTTCATACAGTCCGGCGGCCGGGTTGTCGCAGGCCTTGCCGTCCGACTCGATTGCGACCGTGAGCCAGTCGAGACCGATGTCATAGCTGTTGGCGATCGAGGTAGCATCGCGGTTGAAGCGCGCGTCCGCACGCAGTTCGGGCGCGCCCGGCTGGAGCGTGCCGATCACGCGGTCGCGGCTTTGCCATGCAGCGAGTGCGAACACTGCCAGTGTCAACGCCACGGTTACACCCGCATACCTCGGCTGGGCGATCCGCGCCAGCCCGCGCAGCCACGATGAGCGCCGTTCGCTGCGCTTAAGCGCATTGTCGGCATAGGCCTTCGTGAAGTTGAAGCACGAAGCCGCGACGGGCAGCAGCACGAGGTTCGTCACAATCTTGTAGCCGACACCGAGCGATGCCGTGATCGCCAGCTCACGCACCATCGGAATCGGTATTAGCAGTAGCGTGATGAACGAAACGAACGCGGTGACGAGCGCCAGCACACCGGGAATCAGGAGACCGCTGAAGCTGTGACGGGCCGCATCGAACGAGCTGTTGCCGTGCGCAATCTCGCGCACGATGAAGTTGACCTGCTGCACGCCATGCGAGACGCCGATCGCAAACACCAGGAACGGGACCAGCACGGCCAGCGGATCGAGACCGAAGCCCAGCAGCCTGAGCGTGCCGAACTGCCAGACGAGCGACGTCAGCGAGCACGAAATCAGCAGCACCGTGAAGCGGACCGAATGGCAATACCAGTAGACGGCGAGCGCAGTGAGCAGGAGCGCGATACCGCAGAAGCCGAGCACTGCCGTCGCGCCATCGGCGATATCGCCGATCTGCTTGGCGAAGCCGATGCTCTGGATTTCATAGCCCGCATCCTCGAACGGCTTGCGGATCTGTGCTTCGAGCTGATGGTTGAATGCCACGTAGTCGAGCACCTTGCCGTTGCGATCCCGCTCGTTGATCTCGGCCGTGATCATCGCGCTGTCCTCGTTGTGCGAGACAAGCGTGCCGACGTAGCCACCCAACGTGGTCGCGCGGCGGATCGCCGCGACGACGTCGGGCGTGAGCTGGGCAGGCGTGATCCTGCCGGAGATGATCGGCTCGGCGCGGAAGCCTTCGTCGGTGATTTCGTTCACGTAGGCGTTCGGCGTCCAGAGCGACTGCACGCCGATGCGGTCCACGTTCGGCAGATACGTGACGGCCTGGGTTACCTGGTACAGGCGCGTAAGCCCCTCCTTCGTCCAGATCGAACCCTTGCGGGCCCGCACGACGAAGGTGATCCGGTTCGCACCGAGCAGGTCGGAGCGGTACTTCTGGAAGGTCTGGATGTATTCGTGGCCGATCGGCATCTGTTTCTCGAAACCAGCGTCCATGCGCAGCTGCACCGCGAACACGGCCATGACGGCAGTAAACACACCGATCGTCACGAGCACGGCGATCCGGTGGCCGAAGCACACCCTTTCCAGACTATTAACCAGGCGATTTAACACGGTATTCTTCCCTCAGGTGATTCAAAGGCCCACGGCATCGGGCCATCAGAAGTTCCGGGTGACGAACATCCCGACGAAGTTCCGGTCCGCATATGGCTGGCCGACCGTGTTGTGGCCTCCCCAGAACAGCGTGTAGTTGATGCCCGCCTGCCAGGTGGTCGGGTTCTGGTTGAACAGCACGTAGAGGTTCAGCGACTTCGCGCCCTGCAGATAGTTCGCGTTGAGTGTCGGCGTATAGCCGTAGAGTCCACCGGCGAAGGTGATACCTGGCGTCACCTGCCAGCCGTGAATCAGCGTGCCGTCATAGGTCCAGTTGAAATCAACTGTTGCACCCACGGAGCTCGACGTGCCTTGCGCCATCCCGATCGGATAGCCGAGACTCGAGTTGTTGTTCAGCCAGGGAAGGTAGCCCGCCTGCGGCAACTGCGTTACCGCCTGTCCGTTGATCGTGCGCGTGATGCCGCTCGAACTCAGGCCCGGGTAGTAGATCCACGTCAGCTCCGCGCTCAGCGTCGCCGAATCCGCGCCGATCAGCTTGAGAAACGGGTACTCGCTGCGCGTGAGGGCGAGGATGCCGTTGATGTCGTACTGAAACTTCTTCATGTCGGCCCACTGCTGGCAGTTGATGCCTGGCACACCATTGGTGTTCAGATCGGGCGCACCACCAGCGCCATAGCAGCTCGACAGCGCCACGGCGTCATGAGGCCGGTACGACAGCTCCGTGCCGATCGCCCAGTCGCCCAGCCCGAAATTCGCGCTCACACCGAACAGTTGCCGGTTCTGCAGATACGACCACTGCTCCGTCCCGTTGGCCAGTGACGAAAGCACAGGGGACTTGTCGGTATAGTTGATGTAGTAGAACGCGAAGTTCGCACCGAAGGAGCGCGGCGCATAGTTGAACTTGAAGCCGAACTGCGGCTTGTACTTCGACGGCGCCTGCCAGTTGACCGGAAGACCGATATCGAAGAAGGGCGGCCCGGCGAATCCGCCATTGACGAGACCGTTGTTGATTCCGTCGAGCACATTCTGGTTGCCGCTATTCGAACCGGCAATCGTCCCCGCACTGGGACCCGCCACGTTGAGGTTGGTCGTGCTGATCGTGAGCGGCTGCGTTCCGCGGCCCAGGCTGTTCGTCGTTGACCAGTAAGATCCGACGGGCGGATAGCGATTGCCATTCCAATTGAACTGGTAGTAGTCCTCAGTACTGAATCCATGCGAAAGATCGACGGCGAAGCTCACCATCGGTGCGGGAAGCAGCGCCTGCTTGAGTTGCGAACCCGGTACCAGCAGCTTCTGGATATCGAGCGAGTTCGTGGCATTGATGCCGCCCTGTGCGAACAGGCTCTCGCCCCAGTTGATCACCTGGTTGCCCAGTCGCACGTGAGCGGACCGCCCGCCGATCGCGAAATCCTTCTGGCCCCACAGATCAAGCAGTTGCGCATCGTAGACGACCTGCGCCGATGCGGTGCTCGACAGTGGCGTTCTCGCAGTGTCTTTCGCGAGGAAGTCGTACATCCCTGTGCCGCGGATCATGAACTTGAGACCGGCGCTCGGCATCTTCATCAGCAGCTCGCTGGTCGCGCTCACGTAGGTACTGAAGGCCTGTCCTTTACGGTAATTCAGGTCGCCGTTGTCGCCGAATCCCCATTGATTGGTGTTGGCCGCCGCGCCGCAACCCTCGGAATTGGGATCGCCCGTAAGCGAGCAACTCGGGTTCTTGGTCCGGATCCCCGCGCCTGCCGTCAGGTTGGTCACCCACGAGCCCGTGAGATCGTTGATTCCTGTCGTAAACTCGTAACCGTACGCGCTCGACGCTGCCGCTCCGAACATGGCCAGCGATACCGCAACATATCTGCCGATGATCTTCGTTTTCATGGTTCTATCCTGCCGTCCTCCTCCAAGCCGGCGCACGCGATTCGCGTGCGCCGGACCCCGACCTTCCAGTGAGCGTCAGCGCTCGCTTACCGACCTCAGCGACTCCGCCGTAAAGAAGTCAACCTTGAAGCGCGGGTTGTCGACATGCTCATACCAGTGAAGATCCTTGCCCTGGCCGATCGACGAAGCATCAAGCACGTAGCGTCCGTCGTTGAGGTCATACTGCACGAACGGCTCGTTATCGCATGCACCGCCCAGCTCCCACACCGGAATCGGGTAGCTCTCGCGCACCTTCCAGAGTTTGCCCTGCGCGTCATAGTCCTCGCCTACGAGCGCGAGCCAGCTGTCCTCGTCCAGATATACGACCTTTTTCGAAGCGACGTGCCGCGCCGTGGGCTTAAGCGTTGCCTCGACCACCCAGACGCGATGCATTTCATAACGACGATGATCGGAGGAAATGCCGTTGGGCGTAGCGACGTCGTGGAGCTTGTCCCTGAAGGCGTACATGCCGAAATCGTCATACGGGACGATCATTTCCTTCTTGCCCACGAGCTTCCAGTTGAACCGGTCAATGGAGCCATTGAACATGTTGGATTCGTCGATCAGATACTGATTTTCGAAGCCGATCAGCGGCGCATCATGCGTGTATGCCGGCATGCGCCTGACGCGACGCTGGCCGGGAAAGTAGTAGTACGTTTCCGAGTCCTTGTCGAAGTACTGGCGCTGCACGAAAGCCTGACCAGCCAGCGCCGCGGGCGAATCGACCGAGAAATACGCGCCGAGGTTAAACTGGTCGACGTCCTGCGGTGTGGTCTTGCCTTCCTTGCCTGCAGGGAAATAGAACGCCTGCGGACCGACTGCGTCGATCCAGTCACTACTGCCGGGGCGCGGGGAAATGGACGTTACAACGGGCGACCACTCGATCCCTTCGCCGCGATAGCGCGTCTCGTAGTTCAGAATCGCTTCGGCGCCGTTTTTCGGCTGCGGGAAGGCGACCCCCGGGAGCACTGCGGCCTGCACCGTTTCGCCATCCGAAGCAAGTTTCGCCGTCGTGAGGTTTGCCTTCGAATTCTGCTCGGCGAATTCCGGCAACTGGCATTCGCGATGTGACGGATAGACGTCCATGCGATAGCCCTTCAGTTGCTTGACGAGTTGGGTCTGCCCCGGCGAAAGCTTGTCGGCATATTTGTCGACGTTCGATGCGTCGATCGTGTACACCGGTTTTTCATTCTTGTACTTCCAGAAGTCACCGCGAACCTTGCCCCATTCCCATCCTCCGGGCGTGGCTTCCCTGCCGGCAAACGCTGGCACGAGCCCGTCCTTGCTGGCCGCGCGCTCGCCGCCGACCGGCGTAAGGTCCTCGGCGACGGCCACTCCGGTCATGAGCAACAATGCCGCGATGGCGGATACGGCTCCGATTGTGTGCTTTCTCATCTCGACTCTCCGTCCTATCCTACATTCATTCGCACTACATATGGATTGATTCAAACCCAATGCCCCTGGACCAAACCGCTCAGCCGTCGCCGCACCCTGCCACGGCCACCGCCCGAATCTCGATGCACAACTCCGGAAGCGCCAGTTGCGTTACACCAACCGCCGTCCACGACGGATAGCACGCCGGGAAGTACGCGTCCTTGACTGCCGAAAAGTCCTTCATCTCGTCGCGAAGGTTAGTGTGAAAAGTGGTCAATTCCACCACATCGGATAGGCTCGCGCCCGCCGTCTCGAGGACGGCCTTCAGGGACTCGAAGGCGATGCGGGCTTGAGCCTGCATGCCCTCGCCGGCCTTCATGTCGGGGCCGATGCCGACCTGACCGGAGACCCAGATCGTGTCCCCCACGCGGGTCGCGGGAGAAAAGTGATAGGCGTCGTAGAACGCTTGGAACGGCTTCGGGATGATCGGTTGCCGCGAAGTGGGCGTTGCCATGATGGTGGTTCCTTTGGTCAGACGAGTTGACGGAAACACGTTGCGCGAAACGGATCCCCGTCTTTCAACGCAGCAAGTTCTTCGAGGAACAAGACCCCAGCCGCGGTGAAGCCCGAGATACTCGGTTGCGGAAGTGGGCTGAAAACCGCGTCGTCGCCGAAAAAGCGCAGTACGAGCGTGTGGCGATCCGGAAACGCTGGGTCCACCGCGCCGCCACCGTGCAGTACGCCCGGATGCATCAGCAAGACGTCACCCGGCTCGGTCGCCCACGAAAGGATGTCGTAGGCAGCCGGGTTAGCGCGGCGCCCTACTTCGATATTCGGCAGGCGCGGCCAGACATCGCCGCCATGCAAGGGATCAGTCGGATCTTCAGCATTTTGAAAGGTCGTGCCGTCGTGACGGGGGCCTTGATGCGACCCGCGCACGACCTCAAGCGCATTTTGTTTGGGCACGGCCTCGAAACTGATCCAGGCATTGCCAAAGTGCATCCCCTTCCATGGCAGGTAGGACGTGTCCTGATGCCAAGGCGAGCGGCCGCTATTGCCCCCGCTCTTGAGAAACAGTTCCTCTGCGAAATACCAGACGTTGTCTGAGCCCCAGAGATCCGCGAACAGTCGGCCGAACGGCAGCTCTCCAACGAGCTCGTCCAGACGTCCCTTCGCATACGGATTGGCGTTGTCGTTGCGCGTCTTGTGCACTGTGCCGTCGAAGAGGCTGCAGGCCATAGGCCCTGGGTTCTCTATACCCCAGTCGAAGACCTGTCGGCACCGGGCCAACTGTTGCTCGTTGAGAAGGCCCTTGACCGGAACGGCGCCGTCCTCCGCGAACGCCTTGCGCGTGGCTTCATCCATAGCTGAACTCCTGAATTGTCAAAAGGCGACCAGGTTGCAAACGCTTCCTGCGGCGCCTTCGTAGAAAATACTACCAAAGTTAGGTCATAATACAAAAATAGAAAAAAGAAGAAAAGACGGGGAATTCCCTGTGTTCTGCGGGTTACGGCCAATGGCGAAGTATCAAACGTGCCCCAGATCCTGCCAGACCACGTTTCACGGGTTCAACGATCGATGAAGGCACGCGAGGCGTTCGACGAGGAAGATGCCGTCGGGCCATAGATCTTCCTGGCGAGCAGTAGCTGGCCCGGCGCACAAGGCTCACGGCCGAAACGCAAATCCGTTCGCGAAGGCCGCCCGGGCGACCTGGTCGGGCAGTTGCGGTTCGACCGGTTGTTCGCTGTCGTTCGGTGCTTCGGTTGCAATCGCTTCCAGAATCATCCTAGGTAATGGCACCAAAATTAGGTCACAAAGAAAAACATTGTGCAAGAGGAAAAAGAGAGGGTATCCCGGTCTCCCCAGGGTTACGCACTAGCCTGCCAGCCCCATGACAACTCCCGGGAAGCGGTTCCGGCACCCGCAAGCAGCTTGAGCGCTCGAGACCGCCTTTTCAGCCGCGAAGCCAGTGGGACACGCCATCAAAATTTTTCTTGACCTCGTTGGTATGTTTACCTATCTTATGCTTCATGTACTACATATAGGTACTGATGTGCCGCAGGCGAGCGAGTTAACAACCCAGCGCCTTGGCATCGGAGGACATGAAAGCCGGCATGGAGCGGCCTTTGTCGCAAAACCGGCGCCCATTAATGGTGGAAAGAGTAGGAGACGATGATGTCCAACATTCTCAGCAACTGGATTTATGTGGGCAGCAATGCATACGACGAATACACGTTCGTGCCTTGGCTGAACAGGAACGTCTACCGACGGACTGTAGATTTTAGTAAGGTATGCTTACTGTAATGCTAATTTGCGGTGAAGGAGAATTGTGATGGGTATCGAAAAGACTTCGGGCGAGCCGGGCATGGCGGGTCGAGCTGGATGAACAAATCAAACGTGAAGAATGCAAGAGCGTGGACAGGTGCCCGTAGCGCACCGACGCTATGCCAATAGCGTTCGCGAGTTGGTTGCGAGCGAAACGTGCGCAGCTTGCATTGATCGGGCGCTCGAGCGTCTGGCTTGACGACTCTGCTGTTTCCGCTGCGGAAGGTGCTGGGCAGATTGTTTGATTTCTTAAAGACTGAATTGGACAGTACCCGACACTTCGATTTTCTACTTTGTTTTTTCATCTATCCGTCGTCGTGTCGTTCCATGGAAGACGATTGAACCGGTCGTGACCATGGAATATTGAGGAACATAGACCATGTTCACGAACCTGAGGGAAGATTCAATTGGGTGGCTACACCCTCTTGCTCGCCGCCTGCGCGACATCGTCCTCTCGGCTATTGTGGTTTTCTGCTCGCTAACGGGGCTGTGTTATGGCGCTGCTGCACCGGCTTTGCCGACGTCGGCTGAAGCGGTCGAACTGCCGCTAGAGGAAGCACCCACAGCAGAGGAAATCGCAGCTGTTGTGAGTTCGCGCTTTCATATAGGATTACACGACGCCTTGGGAATCGGTCACGCGGTGCTAACTGCGGCAAGGCGTTACGCAATCTCGCCGTTGTTATTGCTTGCAGTGATCGCAGTCGAATCTAGTTTCGACCGATTTGCGATAAGTGTTGTTGGCGCCAAGGGACTCATGCAAGTACTTCCATCTCAACACAGAGACCGTGTCCTTCGCACGTCCGATTTGACCGATCCGCGCACCAACGTCCGTATTGGGTCCGCGATTCTCCGAGACTACATAAGGGCGTCAGGCGGAGACCTCGAGGGCGCGCTATGTCGCTATAGCGGGGGCGCCAAGGGCTATGCACGACGGGTTGCCGATCGCTTGAGCATGATGAAAACGGCATTTGGCTTGTAGACGCAGCCTTGTTTGGATTCGATTGTGAGGTAGTACATGGACGCATCGACCCTGTTCCAGGTTATGGCTGCGAGGCTTCGTGCGCGCGCGTCAAGCGATCGATGACACTGCGCGCATAACGCTTTCGTCGATGATCGCGATGCGTCCGTGAGCATGGACAATCATGTAATTTCAGGTCGGCACCCCCGCTCGTGCAGTTCATGCTTGCCCGGATACCGGCGACAGGCAGGCTTCGCCCCGGCATGAAAGACCACAAGCACCTCGTCGCCATTCGCGACTTCCTGCCATACGTGGCTCGCCCGCGTGGCGCACGCGCAGTACGCCTTGACCTCCCTCTCCCATCGCTAGTTCGAAAGGAATGTGTTGGCGTCGAGTCCGCTTTTCCCATGCGCGACTAACGTGCCAAACGGATGTTGGGCAATGCGATCACAGGCTGGTGTAGATGCAAGTTTAGCGAGGCTCGTGCAGCCAGAACTTCCATGGGATTGAAGCCCGTCTCCAATCATTAAGGCGCAGTGCCGAACTGCTCATCGAAAGCCCGAACAGTTGTCTGTAGCGAATTCGCATGTCCAAGGAGGGGTAATGACGAGCTTGCCAGTTCCGAATCCGACGCTGGTCATTGCTGGCATCGACGTGGCGAAAGCCACTTTGGACATAGCAGTTGGTGTGACATCCACTCCGTTGAATCTTCCGAATGATCATGTCAGCTTTGACTCGATGCTTGAGAAGCTTGCAGGTCACCACGTCGCGCTAATCGTCATGGAGGCGAAGGGGGCCGGGAGACGTCTTTTACCTGCGCACCGCAAGCTTCCCGAAACTCGGCGGCCGTCATCAATCCCCGGCAAGCTTGCGACTTGCACGCGCCACGGGCAAGTTGGCGGAGACTGACCGCTCGCCCAGCTCGATGAAGGGTCGATAGCGACGGTCATTTTGAGTGCATACACCGCCGCCTATATGTGTACCCAACACAGGTAGGCAGCAACTAGCTGATTTTTATATAAAAATATTTGGGGACGCAAGGCAATGCGCTGCCAGGCAAGGGCGCCCTAACGGGAAACCTGCGCGAAAATCAAGGCCACACCTGACACGTCGACCAGCACCGTGCTTTCCTCGGCAATCGCAACCTGCGGCGAGAGGTTCAGCAGCCCTGTCGCGATTTCTCGCACCGCGTTGACCTCCGCAGAGCCGTCGCGCTCCTGCATGATGGTGGCAGGTGCGAGCGTCAAGACGCCGCCGCGCCGCATGCCAATGCAGACACCGTCCGCGCGTGCGGACGGGTCGGCCGCAATGACGCGCTCCTTCTCGAGCACTGCGAGGCCTGCGCCGTCATCGGGTTCACGCGACCACTTCGGCCGGAACACTTCGAGGCACAACAACGGGAGATGGACGCCTATCCACAGCTGCATTGCGTTTTACGTTCAGGATTGGAGAGGGCGTCAGAGAGACGAACAGCGGTTCATCGCGGGCAGGGCCACGGCGCTTCAGAAACTGGACATCGACGCCACCTTTCGCAGCGCGAATCGCGAGGCGCAGCGGAGCGGGCGAGGCGTCGCGGGTCGTTGCGAGCGGTCGCACCATGAAAAAGAGCGACTCCGACGTCTGCGCGGCCAAGTGCAGCCGCCGCACCGCCTCGGGCCGCACGTGCTGCTGCCAGAACACGAGCGCGCCGCAGGTGCCCGCGCGCAGAATCTGCTCGGCCGCCCACAACGCGTCTGCCGTCTTCAGTGCTTTCACGATCAGCAGATTCGACGGATCGAGGCCCCACCACGCGAATGCGGTCGGCTGGACGTTGTGCGGTGGCTGGAGGAGCACGATCGGTTTCGATCCCAGGCGCTCAAGGGCGGGCCGTAGCAGACGCAGTTCGCCGCAGCCGGTCTGCTGGACAAGCAGATCGGTGAGCGCGCCGCGAGGCCAGCCGCCGCCAGGCAGTTCTGCTGCGAGGATTTCGTCACCGCAAGGGACGACCCTAGAGGCGGCTCGGGCAAGCTGGTTGCCTTTCCAGAGATCCGGATGGATGGCCTCCGGTAGCGATACGGCGCTCATCGCTCCCCCTTAAAAAGCTGTATATATATACAGTATAGCCTGGATGCGTAAAGAGGTTGAAACCGGTTCTCCCGGCGAACAATCGGTTTATTGCACCGGTGCATCGTCTTCGAGTTGCGTGATAGATTTGCGAACATTCTTATTACGATTGCGCGCTCGTCGACATGCACAACACTTTCTCGCTTCGTCTCACGGCGGCCGTCGCTACCGCTGTCTTGTTGGCCGCCTGCTCGAACAAGTCGACGCCAAACGAAGAGAACTTCGCGGCCGCCGTCAATCAAAAGCTGGCCGCGAGCCCCGAACACTGTCTCCCCGCAGCGTCATGGCCGGCCTCCTCAGAGCCATCGGATCACGGCAATCCATACGCGTTTTACGACGCAGGCATCGGATTCGTTAATGCAGGACTAGCGACAGTGAAAGAGGAGGGTCCAAGCGCGTCGACCAACTTCCGCAAGAAAGCGATTTTCAGTTTGACCGATGAAGGCAAGAAGATCCTGGTACGCGAGGAGTTGCAGCCATACCCGAAACAGGAAACCGGTCGCTTCTGTTATGGAAAGGCCAAATTGACGAAGGTAGTGAAATGGGATGCACCGGTAACCGTGGGGAACGTGACGACCACGACGGTCTATTACTCGTACGCGATCGATGATGTCCCGAAGTGGGCCGAGAACGAGCAGTTGAAGGCCGCTTATCCCGATCTCGCTGCTGACGTGGCGGGGAAGGGCCAAGCGACCCAACCGGTTTCGCTGACGAGTGACGGTTGGCAGGCGGCCAATTAACTACCGCGAAGTGTAAGCGTGCCGAACAAATTGGCGAATGGACGGCGGCGGCTCGCCTGAACGACCTTTTCGAATAGGCGACCGCGGAAATGAAATTGCGGGGTGTCGTCGCTACCCAACGAGAGAAGAAAACGTGTTCATAACTGCAGCTACTTACCACGACCAAGTTCTCAAGCTGGTCGATTCCGGCGAGCCAGTTTCGGCAGCCGTCGCATTCGTCGGCCAAGGCTGCGACGAGATCCTCGGAAGATCCACCGCTTCTGTACGCTTGCTTTGCAATTTACTGTCTGGTGG
Source organism: Paraburkholderia steynii (assembly GCF_900100565.1). Lineage (NCBI taxonomy): Bacteria > Pseudomonadati > Pseudomonadota > Betaproteobacteria > Burkholderiales > Burkholderiaceae > Paraburkholderia > Paraburkholderia steynii. The sequence continues at coordinate 98,298 of NZ_FNDI01000027.1, forward strand.
TACGAACCCCAGAGCAATCCAAGCCCTAAAAGCGTATCGAGGCATCGAGATTCGTCATCTCCGAAACCTTCACGCAAAGGTTATTATTGGCGATACCAGTGCGATCATCGGTTCAGCGAATCTGTCCGAAAACGGGCTGACTACAAACCCGGATATGGGCTCCGGGTGGCACGAGGCAGGTTGGCTCGTAAATGACCGAGACAGCCTTCGCGATATGGACGCGTGGTACCAAAAACTGTGGGCTGCCGCGTTGCAAGTTACGGACGATGACCTCAAGCAGGCGGAGGCAATGTGGGGGGACCAGAATACTGCGGCATTCGTCAGCAGTGGTCGCAGTGGGGCCCGCTTTGCCGATGTGCACCGCCAACAAGTCGACGGCGTGCCGATCTACATGTGCATTTATAGCGATGACGCGTCAGAGCGAGCCGTCAAAGCGGCCTCCACGAAACTGTCCGACATTGAGCGAAGTGGCTCGGTTGTGCCCAGCGTCTCGCCATACGAAATCTTCGACGGATGGTCGAGCCTCCCCTCTGACGGCCCGCTGCTTTGCTTCCGCATCCGCGCAAACGGCTCGCTGGTGAGCGAAGGCGCGTGGAAGTACATAAGCGAACTCGATACCAGTTACAGCCACCGCGGTCAACGCCACAACGTGTTCTTCGCTTCACGTGTCCGGAAAGTACTCGAGTGGAAGTACGGACCGGCTGACGCAAAACTTCTGGCCAGTGCGCTTGAGGGGGCGTCTGAGAGCATTCTCGCGAAGCACGACCGTAAGGGCTACATATCGCTGCACGAAGCGCTGACGATCGCCGGAGTGGATAGATTGCGCGATTGATCGGGAAACAGGAACCAACTACTTCGGATTACTCGCGCGCTTTTGGTGCCTTGCTTGGCGGCAGCATGCGCCGCGCCTTCGGCCTTCGATTGGCCGCGCTCGTTGCGAGCCTCTCGCAAGTCACTGGCAACTGACCGCGCGGCCTTCAACTCCTTTCAGAGTGTATGTGTGCCAAAGCAACGCTGCGGGGCTCAAAACAAAACTGGCATCGAGGTCTTGAACGACCCGACTCACGCGCAGTTCCGCCAGCATCGCACAACCTGGATGAATGGGTCCAAATGACGGAAGACGCAGCAAAGCGGCAGAAGCCGATGGTTGTGGAGTTCGATCCCGACTTCATGCTCGTGTCGATGGAGATGTGGCGCAAATCGCTCGACATGGAAATTCCCATCGCCGACGAGTTCAAGATTCATTTCATGGCGAACCGCCGCCGGCTGCTGGAGGGATTCGCGACGACGGGCAAGGCGTGGAAGGTCATGCTGGGCGACATGACGGCGGTCCACGAGCCCGCCAGACTTGAGGACGTGCGACGCGAGGTGCAGGCGTTTCTCAGTTGGGCCGAGGGCGGTCTGCAGGCACTGGATGATCTGGCCCCAAAATGTTGATAAAAAACATGTCAAATATATTGCTTTCCATATCGACCTAACCTGTGCCGACATTGCCGAGAAGTGTTAATATGTTGGCAATGTTGGCATTGACGGAGGTCGCAATGATTCTCGATGACCACGCGAAGGTCGAAGGCTCCGAAGGTCGGTACGTCCAGTTCAGTGTCCCGCTGCCGGCAGGGGTCAACCCGGCGGTTGCGGAATCCTTCCAGGCAAGCTTTGAGCGGGCTGCAAGACTGATGTTCTCAACTCCAGATGCGAGTCAAGGCGTCATCGAGCGGGCAGACGAAATTGTGCGTCTGGTGACCCGTCTCGTCGAGCCATCCGACGAGTTGCTGTTTGAGCGGCAGCAGCGAATGGCGACAATGCGCGCTGTTTTCGAGTCCGGCGACTGGCTGACGTCCGAGCAGATAAATGCTCTGCAGCAGACGCCGCCGGGCAGCAAGTCCCAGCCGGCCAGCGACTGGAAACGCCGCGGCCGGATTTATAGCGTGAACGTGAATGGCCGGGAATACTTTGCGGCATATCAGTTCGATGCTCTGTGCCAGCCCTTGCCCATCATTCGCGAGATCCTTGCTGCGCTCGGACCCGTTGCCGATACGTGGAAGATCGCTGCATGGTTTCATGCTCCAAACGGCTGGATCGCGACGCAGGGCCCGGGAGATCCACGGCCAGTGGCCCCCAGGGATGCGCTAGACCGTCCGGATGATGTCCTGGCAGCGGCTCGTCGGCATCATGGGAGCTACAGCGCGTGATCTGGATCCCCGCTCCGCGCGAGAGCGAAGAGTTCGTACTGGAGGAAATAACCCGAGAAGACGTGCCAGAATGGTATCACGTCTATTCAGTGGATCCTCATCCCAACACGGCGTCCAGTTTTGCCAAGGGCTGGGGCGACACCCGGTTCGCACCGCTCAAACAACCGGACGCAACGCCCGTCCACACTTACTACGCAGCCAGCACGTTTAACTGCGCAATCATGGAGTCGGTTTTTCACGACATCCCCCTTAACCCGGCAGGCAGCTTCGATCTCGACAGGCTGGACAGCTATCAGATTGCTCGCATCGCATTCGATGATCCGATCCAGTGTGTGAGCTTTCATAGTCCGTATCTTCCTGCACTGGGACTGGAGCGACATCGGTTGATCGAAAGTCTGCCAGCCTTTTACCCGCAGACCCGACAGTGGGCACAGGCAGCATTTGACCAAAGACCCGACGCTCAAGGTATTGCTTACGGTTCCCGTCGCCATGACGCTGGTCGTTGCATCATGCTCTTTGGCCAGCGCATACCCGGCTATCCGGACAAACCATTCAATGTCATCGAACACGTCTCGCTCGCTGAACTTCCTGCGCGCAGCAAGGTAGTCAAACTCGCTACAAGTTTGAAGATTGGAATGGTCTGAACAGCCAGTACAACGACGAGGAGTTGCGCATTTGATTTTTGAACCGTACATGTTCTGAGGGTTGCCTTCGACGGTATAAAGCCGTCCTGCCCTCCGCGTTACGAGCAAGCCGACTCTCCCACCACAGACGCCCTCGCGTTGTCGATTTGTTATCCTTTGATGCTCACGATCCCGTTCATTTGATCGCAATCGTTCTAATCGGCCCTTGATGCATCCATGACGGCGAATTCAAACGATCTACCTCACCCAGGGTGTGTTGGTGGGCGACTTTCGTACGCGGACAATGCTACCCAGATCCCCGCTAACCGGTATTGGGCAAAATTGGCGTATCCGGGAAATATTCTGACGAAAGCCGTCGGCATCGATCCCCTAGAATTATCCCGTTCCAACCCCGTGGAACAACTGGTCTAGATCGTTGTTGTGCCGCGCCGGCCCATGCTGGCGCGGTCTTTTTCATGATCTCGGAAGCGGTAAATTGGAACCGAACGGGGGTTCCATTCGGCGGAGCCGCACCAGATGTCTCGGTGCGGCCACTTTTTTTGCTTACCGCGCTCCCATTTTCGTAAATCGACCAGGCCGCCATACTAAAAGAACCATGTAGATTCATTGACTATGAATCTGTACTTGCAGCCATCGACGAAAACTGACCTCGCTCAAATCTACGTGTCGTCGATGCCGTCGACATCGGAACGGTCTGGTCAGAGTCTAAACCTGACAAGTCCGAGGTGAGTGTTCTCGGGATACTCATTGGCGTACCATACATGTTCGTTGGCGATATCAGTGAGCGGACGATCACGGCGATCGTGGCAACGTTGCGCTCATCACAAGCCCGGACGACGATTGTTTGAATACCAGAACAATCAATCTCCGTGCAATTGCCTGCTACCGGAAGTGCGGCTTTCTACAGATGTCGGTCGGCGAGAAAACGAGCGCAACGGAAGGACGAACTCATTTCGTTTATAACGAAATGGAACTTCCCATAGCATAAGAAGACCTCGCAAGACGTCCTCAAAAGAACGCTTACGAATAATCCTTACAATGACTACCGGATGTGGTGAACCAGAGCGTCGCTGCTCTTCCGGCGGCGCGTGGCGCACAAAGACAGTGTTTTGCCCGCACCATGACGTATAGCGACAAGGTTTTGGAGCGCATCGAGCGCCCTTCTGTGTCAGCCTTTACGGTGGTCTAAGACGCCGGAATCAGTGGCTTTCAGAAAAGGAAGTTCGAATGCGACGTATCAAGCTCAAACCTGCCGGCCGTCTGACACGGCTCGGCTTTAAACCGCTTTTGTCCGGAGACAGTGCTTCGGCGTCCGGAAACTGCGATACCACCTATGGATGCTCGCGCTGTGGTTTTGCCCTTCTCAAAGGCAATCGCGAATCTGCACTTTGTCGGTACTACATCCGTTGCCCCATGTGTTATTCGATCAGCATCGGCGCATAGACAAACAAGGTTCATCAAGGAAAACCTCAGTGATTGATAAAGTTCCTGACGATTTGCACGAGCGCGTTCTGAGCATCGAGATCGCATGTCAGAACCTCATTGGCCAACTAGCTGTGATGTCCGTCGCGATACATGCGCTCGTGCGCACGCACGCCGATCCATCATCAGCTCTAGCGCTTTTTGAAAGCGAGTTCGAAGCCGTCCTTGAATCTGCTCCGGGCTCATCACGCCTTGATCCTTGGGTGATATCTGCGCGCCGCGAAGCGAATTTGCTTAGACGCCATTTCGCGAACGGTGTCCGCACGCGCGAAATGCGCTGAGCACTTGTTGCGGTGGCGTCGCCCCATGCGCCAGAACTCGGACGAGGTCACGGATGCAGTCTCGTAAAAAACACCATGCGTTTCCATCAACAACTCATAAATGCCACCAGCGGACGCCGAGAACTGCAGATCTACTACGAAGGATTTCTTCGCGTAGTCGAGCCACACACGTACGGAATCGACTACCGTGGTCATCACGTGCTGCGTGCCTACCAGATCGCTGGCGGCAGCGAACGCGCGCACCTGTTTAGCTGGAAAGTGATCCGAACCGATGAGATTTCGCACCTCTGCGAAACCGGAACTCGCTTTCATTCGGTTCGCCCGGGATACAGACGCGAAGCCCTTCCGATGAAGCGCATCTATGCGCGGTTCTGACTTACACCTGTCAGACTTCATAAGAGGAAGCCCGATGGACGAAAAATCGATTAACGAACGCCTCGCACGCAGTGAATGCAGGGTCGAGGGTGCAAGATGCGATCGCTGGCTTGCAGTGGAAACGTTGTCTCAGATGCTGGTGCTCATGCTTTTGCCGTGTGCCACGAAAAGCCGCATCTGGTCGGCGCGCGCGTTCGAGCTAATCTCAAACGAGTGCTCGAATACGGCGACGATGAGCCTCTTCCAAACGCCTTTCGAGATGCCTTGCTGAGAGCGGCAAACCCTTTCCCGGCGCGCTAGTGCGAGACGGCCGCGCAACGGACGAAGGCTGACGCGCTTCGTGCTGCCTCCTGGGCCGGTCGACGCAGTTGGAATATCGATTCTTTTCACGAGAGGAAGCTCCTGTGGACTATCCGGACGACGACGAAATCAACGACGGCGACCAACTGGTCGAGCGTGTTGATGAAGCGCCGCTGGTCGTCTCGCGGAGGCGCTAGAGCACCGGCAGCGTCGTCATTCGGATGCCGGTGACCTCTGCCGCTTTGACCACGCGCTGGGCCAGTTCGGCGGAGTTCGTATAACGCCGGCCGACCTGCGCGTGAAGCACGTAGTGGAATTCGCAAACCGACTTCTAGTCAGCCTTTGACGATTCGACGCAAAGCCAGCCTCGATCGCGGTGAGATCGTTGGGCGTGATGCGCACCCCTCTTCCTCTAAATAAGACAAGCCGCGACTGTTGCCCGGTTTTCGCGATGACTGACGAGGACGGGCCGAATTGGCACACGATCTGATCGGTTTGTTCTCGTACCGTCGCTGATCTGTGAGCCCAAGGACACACACTTGAAGGATGGTGAACCCGCAGGCCGAGGTCGGCGAACAAGTCTATCGGACGAGACGCAGGCTCAGCCATCCGCGCTAAGGTTTACCGTTGCCGAGCTGCACGATATCGCAATCCACCCATACGGCGCGCCACACGACCGTCCGTGGGTGCCGAAGACATCGGGTGAGTTCCTCTCGAGCGAATCGATGCGATCAAACTGCCGCGTGCAGCTCCATCGCGTGGATGGTCGGAAAACCTTAACGTGCGGGCGTATGTGTGCGACGGCATACAGGCGCGCGCGGCAAATGTTTCGGCAAAAAAGGAAAGCGCAATGAGCTGGAGATCGCTTGCTCCGGCCCGGAACAATTGGTCTAGTTGGTCCTGACATTTCGCTGAGATATCTCGGTGCAGTCTTCCTTGACTAATGGTCACGAAGTCGATTGGTTACTGAAACAAAAGCGGAGGCATTCAGGCCCCGCCGCATCAGAAAGCTCGGTATGGCTTCCTTTTCATTTGCTCGCCATCCTTCCCGAACGCATCGGGTCATCCAAATTTTATCTAAATCAACCGATGCTGCGTGGATATCACACCAGAAGGTCACCGGAGAAAAGCGGCCAGTGGCGGGATCTATGTGACTGGCAAATGCAAATAGCGCTGAGATACCGATCATGCAGAGAGCGAGAACCACGTCGATCATCACACCTCCAGGTGAAAGCGTGACGCAGTGTAACGTCTATCCAACTCGAATAATTTCAGTCGACGGATATCGCAAACATTCTGTCTTCCGCGAGCAAACCATGGCCGTATGCTTCATCCATTCCGGTCCTCGGAAACGTGCGGTCAGTTGAGTTTTGCCGCCGCTTACCCTCCCTCGAGGTGCGTTCTCCCTTCCATCGGAAAGGCGGCGACCAGTAGCGCGGCGATTGCGCTTAGATACTGAATCGACAGGTTTTCCCCATATAGAACTCTCTTGTCACTCAGCTTTGTCGCCGACCGGGCTAGGTTGACCTATCAACGAACCTTTACAAGTCCCTCCAGTTACTTTCATATCCTTTCGCACGGAAAAGGAGCTAGTTTGACGGGGACCGAAAGGTATCCGATGACGTCCGTGGTTGTCGGCTCTGTCGAACAAGTCCGATTCCATGACCAATCGACGCGCTTCGGACGAAAAGGAGATAATTCTGTGATCTTACGTGGTAGTTTGTCGCGCCGGACTTTCGTAGACGCGGCTTTGGGATAAACGCCGGTATGTGAAACGCGGATACACAGGTCGATGAGCTTGACTGAGCAAACCTTTCGTGAGCTTCAGGACCTCGACACGGAACAAAGCCACGAAATGAATCACTGATCCATTGCACTCGTCCGCGAGTCAAGCCTGCGCTCCGTGATTTTGCGTTATCACGCGAAACAAGCTTCTCCCGAAGGCAAGACTCGCTCGAGCCTGAAGATTCCTAACGAGCGCGTACCGCAACATTTCGGCCGATCGATCTGCGTTGCGCGGCAATATGTCAATTGCTTCAATGAAATCGTCGATCGCGTCGCACGCGTCGCTGTCTGCGAGAAGAGCAAACTTCTCAGTGTGATCGTTGCGGACGGCGAGGAAATTTCCAGCGGCCGCATCAAAGGAGCAACCCGATATACTCTTCTTGCCCCGGAAACTTATAACCATGTCCGCTGCGTCGATCGCGTTAGCCAAGACGGGCGTTTCGATGCCTGCATCCAAAAGCGGCACGCCGACCGAAGGCGCCCCTGATTGCAGCAGGTTTGTACCGGCCAGAAAATGCGTATTCTGTGCTTTCGACAATGCACGGACGAACCGGGCATTGCGACTCGATTCTTCACGAACGCTCTCGTCGTCCGGAATAAGGACGGCGAAGTCCGTCTTCGTCAGACCGAACGCAGCCCTCGCTCCTTCTCGCGCCTGACGTTCGACGCGTTTTTGTTGAGGTGGCAAAAGCCTGATCGTTGACGACGTATGCAGGGAGCTCCCATTCGCCATGTCAGTGGTGCGCAAACTCGGTGATGTCATCGGCTGGGTATCGAGCACGAATACACGTGCCGGGGCGAGGCGCCGCCTCAGCAAAAACTCATAGTCAGCGAGGGTGTCGGCGCATGATTCGAGCCCGACAAATATAAGTACATGTGGACCGCCCACCTCGGCGACGGCCGCTGCGCACGTCAACGCCGCAAGCAACGGAGTGTTCGCAGCGTTGGACCTGAATGTATTGCACTCGACGTTCTCAACGTCGACCAGAGCGACCGCCTCAAGACCCTCAGCCGGCGAATAGCATCGGAAGAATTCCTCGTTGAACGGCGTGATGATTTTAATCGCAACTCCAGAAAGCGAGCGAATCCCTTTCACCCCGTCCATCACCAGTTCAAGGGTGTCGCGCCGGACGACAGGGACTACAAAAAATAACTCCGATGCCAATTTTCCCTCGTTACCGTCTATTAATCGTCGTCGAAGCATTCGATGTCCCAGAGTATTGTTTTACCCGTCGTCGAAACAGTCATATTGCTTTTCATGCATGACGCACCGTATTTGATCAATGCGGATCGCATTTATTAACGGGAGAACGTTTGCGACACGAAACAAAGGAATTACCCGACCAGGCGGTAACCTAACGTCTTTCCGATTGTCCCTGTGTCCAGCTTGAAAAGCGACTCCCTCGATCACATATTTTCATTAATTTTAATTACGATGAAATCGTTTAATCATCAGCTTTCTTCAAATTTCCGGAACCGTCAACATGTCAAGCAAGTGAATTCGTGTACAACAAATTATATGGAGATTCGTTTATCTATTTCAGACAAAGTCATGCCCTTTGTCGTCATGTATGGATTGATTCTTTTTTCACCTGGATAGAATTGCTGCAATGCACCTTCAATGAGAACAATAATGAACCAAGAAGCACACTCCGGGGTATTTCAGTCGCGCGCGGTCTCGATCCCGCAAACCGGCTTCCGCACAGCGAAAAAGCGGGACAAGCGCATAGGGCTTTTGCTGTTCGAGAACTGCTCATTCCTGGACATCGGACTGGTCGTTGAAATTTTCAGCCTTGCCAATTCTGTGGCGGTGGCCTGGCACGAGCAAACGGCTCACCCGTATGCCGTGTCGTTGCTGTCAAGCAGGGGCGGCCAGATTCGTTGCACAAACTCGATCACCGTCGAAACCGAATCATTGGACGCGACGGAACCTGCTTCATATGACGTGCTTTTCATTGCTGACGGAGAAGGGGCATCAGCGGCAGCCGACGATAAACGGACCACAGACTGGCTGAAGCGAGTATTCCAGACGGTCAAGGTCGTGCAGGCCTCGGGAAATGGAGCGCTACTTCTGAAAGGAGCGCAACTTCCAAGCGCACGTGGCATGATCGTCCCGATCAGACCCGCGGGCACCCGCCTGAACACCGTTTCGGAGAACAATCTCCAGCTCGATATCAACGCCGGCTCGTTGATGCTTACCGCGCTCTCGCTTGTAAAAACGGACTTCGACTATGAAACGGCAGAAGGCATTGCAGAGCAACTCATGCCCTTCTCTGGCCGTTGGCTTGCACCGCTTCTCGGGGATGCGCCTAACGCAAACATCGCATCGACCATGAAGGAAGCTGCGCGCTGGATCGAGGAGAACTGTGCACGTCCCATTACCGCGCACGACATGGCACGCAGCGTTTCTATGGGCGATCGGACGTTCCTGCGACATTTCAAGGCAGAAATAGGAATGCCGCCTTCGGAGTATCTGCTGCGCGTACGGCTGGACATCGCATGCAGGCTTCTCATTACCACCACCTTGCCGATCGACAAGATCGCAAGGCGATGCGGCATGGGCAATGGTATTCGCCTCGCGAAGATTTTCAAACGCCGCCTGGCAGTCTCGGCGAGCGACTACCGCGCTTTCGCGCGAACCGAGTTCGACAATGAATGAGCGACGGGGGGTGGCACCGCGGCGACCGCGGGCCCACTTCCCAGCGTTACTTCTTGAATATTCCGACGATCCCCGAGTGATCGACAACCAGTAGCGACGTGATCCTATGTCGCTCCAGCAGCACAAGCGCGTCTTCCACCCTCGTGCCGACTTGCACCACGACGGGATCGCGGGACATGAACTCCGTTGCAGACTTCTCGAACGCGGTCTCTTCGTGCTCTTCAAGCAGGCGGCGGACGTCGCCATCGGTAATGAGCCCGTCACCCACCTCATTTCTGACGATCGCGAGACCAAGCTTGCTCTTCGTCATCACTGACAGGACTTCCATGACCTTGGCCGCCCCATCAACAAAGGGCAGATTGTTGCTGACCATCTCGTCTTCGACCATGCGCAGCAGTCGACGGCCAAGTGAGCCTCCGGGGTGAAACCGGGCGAAGTTCTCGGGCTTGAAATCGCGGGCCTCCATTAGCGTCACGGCAAGCGCGTCGCCCATTGCAAGCGCGGCTGTCGTCGAAGCGGTGGGCGCGAGCTGTAACGGACATGCTTCGGTCTCCACGCCTATGTCCAGATGGCAGTGGGCAGCTTTCGCCAACGTTGAATACGGGTTGCCTGTAAAAGCGATCATCTTGTTGCCGTTCTGCCTGAGAAACGGTAGGAGCTGAATCACCTCATTGGTTTCGCCCGAGTTCGAGATAGCAATAAAAACGTCGCTCCGTTGTACCATGCCCAGGTCGCCGTGATACGCCTCCGCGGGATGCATAAAGAACGCCGGCGTGCCCGTGCTCGACAGGGTCGCCGCAATCTTGCGTCCGACGATGCCAGACTTGCCCATTCCGCACACGATCACCCGGCCAGTCGAGTCGATAATCGTCCGCACAGCCTTCGAATAATTGTCGTCGAGCCGCGCCGCCAGCGCAGCGACGGCACGCGCCTCGACCTCAAAGACGCGCGCCGCCGACGCAACAAACCATGGATTGTTCATGACGAACCTCCGCTATTCGCAAGTAGATGATCGGTTACGCGTTGCACGTCGTCCCAGGTGTCGACGCCATGTGGCGGCGCTTCAGGCCATGTCATGACCCTGATCGGAATTCCGAGCCAGATCGCACGCAATTGCTCGAGCTTTTCCGACCGTTCGAGCACGCACACAGGTGCCCGCGTCAATGTGTCGATGACATCGCGTCGATACGCGTAGATGCCGATATGGCGCAGAAAGCCTGACAAAGGCCATTGGTCGGGAGTCAGATCGCGAAAGTGAGGGACTGCTGATCGGGAGAAAAGTGCGGCATCGCCACGTGAATTGAGGACAACCTTCACGACATTTGGATCATGCAGATGCGCACGCTCCGTGACGTATGCAGCGATGGTACCCATGCGCAACGCGGGATCGGCGACGCAGAAAGTAACGAACTCTTTCAGCAAAGCCGGTGGAATAAGCGGCTCGTCGCCCTGAACGTTGATGACGATGTCGTTCGGGTGCCAGCCGAGCCGCCGTGCGACTTCTGCGGTCCGGTCGGTGCCCGACTGATGTTGCACATCGGTGATGAGCGTTGGAATCCCTCTGTCGGCGAGCACAGTCGCGATACGGCTGTCGTCGGTCGCGACGATGATCTGCGCGTCGGCACCCAACGCTTCCCTGACGCGCCGATACACACGAACGATCATTGGCACGCCGGCCAGTTCAATGAGCGGCTTTGCGGGCAGACGCGTCGATCCGTATCGCGCAGGTATCACGACATGCAAGCGTGACGCGTTATTGGGTGACGTCATGTCGGCTCCATGATTCGATGAGAGGGGCATAGGCGGCGTCGCGCGAAAGCCCTCCTTTGACGAGCAGATGCTCGGCGACGTCGCGCGCGACACCGTGGCCACCACTGCATTGCGCGACATACGCTGCCGCGCGCAGTACGAGCGGATGCGCGTCGGCCGGTGCGCACGCGTATCCGGCAACGCGCATCACGGCAAGGTCGATAACGTCGTCCCCGACGAATGCGATCTGTGTATCCTGCAGGCCCCGCTCGATCTTAATTTGCTCGTATGCCACCAGCTTGCGATCGCACCCGGTCACAACGACGTCAAACTTCAGTTGACTGGCCCGCAGCGTCAACGCGGGGCTCGACTTCGCCGACAGGATCCCTGTCGCAATGCCGTGCGAGCGTAGCAGCGCAACCGCGATGCCGTCCTTCACGTTGAACTGCTTCATACATTCGCCTTCGCCGTCCAGATAGATCGAACCGTCCGTCAACACGCCGTCCACGTCGAACAGCACCAGCCGGATTGCCCCGCGATATTGCGGACTCACAGCCGGTCTTCTTCGACAGCGACAAAGGACTTCACGAGATCGTCCAATGCCTTCATTTGCGTCAGGAACGTTTCGAGCAGGTCGAGCGGCAACGCGCTCGGTCCGTCGCAACGAGCCTGATCGGGATCCTCATGTGACTCGAGGAACAATCCCGCGACACCCGCCGCGATACCGGCACGTGCGAGTTCGAATACCTGTTTGCGACGTCCCCCGGATGCGTCGCCGAATGGATCGCGGCATTGCAGGCTGTGCGTGACGTCGAAAATCACGGGGCAGTTGTCGGACACTTCACGCATGGTCCGAAAACCCAGCATGTCGACGACGAGATTGTCATAGCCGAACGAGCTGCCACGCTCGCAAAGAATTACGTTCCCGTTGCCCGCTTCGTGACACTTGTTCACCACGTTCCTGATCTGCGCGGGACTCATGAACTGCGGCTTCTTGATGTTGACGACTCGCCCCGTCTGCGCAATTGCAACAACGAGGTCGGTCTGGCGCGCGAGAAACGCGGGCACCTGCAATACATCGACAATCTCTGCGACAGGCTTTGCCTGTCCGATCTCATGAACGTCCGTCAGCACGGGAACACCGAATTCGCGCTTAAGTGCCTCGAAGATCCGAAGCCCTTCGTCAAGCCCGACTCCACGATAAGAGTGAATCGATGAGCGATTGGCCTTGTCAAATGAAGCCTTGAACACAAACGGGATGTTCAGACGCCGCGTGACATCCACATACTGCGCGCACGCGGCGAGGGTCGAATCCAGGTCTTCGAGGACGTTGATGCCCCCGAACAGTACGAATGGGTCCTGATTGGACACCGTCACGGTGTTCGCGATTACGATCTTTGCCTGACTAGCAGTCGTCATGTTGTATCTCCCGTATCAAACGCGTGATTCAGTCCGCTCCCCCACATGGAAGCCCGGACGGATGATTCAGTTTTTCCCGCAGCCCTTAGAGGCAGCCGCGCCGCAAACCAGATTGGCCGCGTCCGATGCCTGCCATACGTCGACAGCGCGCACAGTCATCGGCTGAGCGCGGCCGCTGCCGAGAATCAGCACGAGATGATTTCTGTCCAGCACGCTAAACCCCGCGGACCGCATCTCGAGTTCAGGCATGCGATCGGTGAGATGGTCCCAACTGGCTGGCTTGCCGATGGGCTTGCCGTCAAAGAAGAACTGCGCACGGCCCGGTGTGTGCGCCGTCGCCGGAATCCACAGGAAGCCGTATTTGTGAAAGCGGTTAAAGTCGGTTGCTGGTGCCGGTTTCATGCGCACGTCCGGCATCGCAGTCGAGTGATGGCAATAGCCCGTCGTACACGTGTGCTGATAGTGTCCGTACCAGTCGTGCAGCGCACTGCCATACCACGCCTCCGGAAGACCAAAGCGAGTGAGGTCGTACTCGAAAATGTCCACTTCGATAAAGCGTTGATAGCCCTGCGGCTGGCCGGGCCATTGCTCGGCCGGGAGCGCGGCCAGATGCTCGATCGCCATTCCCCAGAACGCCGGCCAGCCTTTCTGCGGCGCGTCGCGCGAAGCAGCGGGATCGAACCTGAGTTGCGCTTCGATATACGCGCCTCCACCAAACGCAACCCCGACCCAACCTTCGCCGTCCTTTGCCGGGGCAGCTGTCGCGATGCCGTAATTGGCGCGGCGGCTGTCGCCCAGCACGACACCCTCTTCCCGCTCTGCCTGTGATACGGCCGAGCGGTCAAGGGGTGGATAACCGAAGAAGCGCCCGCGAAACCATTGAAAATTCGCGGTACGCTCGTCCTGCCAGTCCACGGCTCCCGCCATGAAGCGGCTGCCAAACGTGTGGACCACGTAGCCTGCGCTTCTTGCAGGCGTGGGTACGACGTCTTCACGGACGTTGGCCGATTGCGCAGCGCCAACCCCGGGCAACGCGAGCAAGCATGCCAGCACAATGCGCGTCACCCAGCTGCGCGCCATCGCGGAGCGCTCGCCGTTACTTTTTCGTGTCGCTTTCATACGCATAGGCCGCGTAACGATAGGCCCCGTACTTCGAGCCATATCCATATTTCGCATGCTTCAGATTCAGGCCGTTGAAGAGCACGCCAGTCACTGCAACGCCATTCTGGCTGAGACGTTTCATCGATTCCGTCAATTCGCCCATCTTCGTCACCGTCGCTCGCGCGACGAAGAACACCGTTCCCGCGGCCGGTGCGAGGATGCCGGCGTCCGCGGCAGCAAGCACGGGCGCCGTATCGATCACGACGATGTCGTACGTAGCGGACACCTCGCGGATCAGCGTCGTCAGGCGCTCGCTAAGCAAGAGTTCGGCGGGGTTGCGCGGCTGCGCGCCCGTCGTGATGAGGTCCAGATTCGGCACGACATCTCTATGCAGTGCCGCTTCGAGCGTATGTTGCCCCGAGATGATCTCGGAGAGACCAACGCCCCGCTCGAAGCCGAAATATTGGTGCAGGTAACCTTTGCGCAAGTCGGCGTCGATTAGAAGAACCCGCTTGCCTGCCGTCGTCAGCACGGCCGAAAAGTTCGCCGAGACGAACGACTTGCCCACCGACGGCGCGGGCCCCGTAATCAGCACGACGTTGTTCCTTGCATTGAACATCGTGAACTGAAGCGCGGTGCGCAGGCTTCTGAAGCTCTCGATGGTCGGGTCGTCGGGTGCATCAACTGCCAGCAGCTTAACGCCGGCTTCCTTGGCCCGTATACGCCGATAGAGATCGGCCTGCAATTCGCTGAGCGGGATGGTCGAATAGACGTGAAGTCCGCTGCGTCGCTCGATTTCGTTGGGATCGCTGATGCCGCGAAACAGCATGTTCCTCACGAAGGCAACGACCACGCCGAGAAACAGGCCGACCAGCGCTGCCCCAGCAATGACGAGTACCCGCTTCGGCTTGACAGGGTCTTCAGGGATGTCCGCCTGATCCACGAGCCGCACATTGCCGGTCTTGCCCGCCTTCACCAGTTGCAACTGCTGGAAGTTATTCAGCAACGACGTGTAGAGGTCCGTGTTCACCTGGACCTCGAGCATCAGCCGCACGATGTCCTGCTGCGCGTCGGGCAGCGCCTTGAGCCGCGCCGCGCCTTCGTCGTTGAAACGGCGCAGGTTCGCCATCTGGGCGTCGATCGTGCGGATCGCCGGATGTGCGGGACTGAAGCGACGGATCAGTTCGTCGCGCCGCTGCTGCAATTCGAGCAGGCGCGTCTTCGCGTCGGCGGCCTGGGCAAGCGCGAGCTTTGCCTCCTCGGTGAGGTCGATGGAGCCGCGCTGATCGCGCATCGCCGTATAGCGCGCTTGCGCCTCCTGGAGCCGCGATTTGATCTCGGGCAACTGCGTGTCGAGAAACTTGAGCGACTGTGCCGCTTCGGCCGATTTGCGCTCGACGTTCTGAAAGACGTACTGCTCGGCGATCGCGTTGAGAATGCTGGCGACGCGTTGCGGACTTTTGTCCTGCAGGCTTGCGATCAGGATGCCGGACTGCTTGACCTTCTCCTGCACGTCGAGCTTGTCCTGCAGGTCCGAGATCGTCTTGACCTTCGAATAGCGCCGCAGGTTGAACTGCGCACCCGGCTTCCCCTGCAACGAGTCCACGACGAGCGTCAGCTTGCCGTATGCGGACGGAATGGTTTCGAGCCGGCCGGGCTGACCGACGAACGCATCGTCGAGGTCGCTGCCCGTCAGGCGATAGTGGGTCGAGTCGATGACCGTCACGCGAAAACGCTTGCCCTCCAGCGCCTGCGGAACATCGAAGCGCGACACGCTGATACGCTCGGCACCCCAACCGTACCCGCCGAAGCCGAGAAAGCCGGGAGTGGACAGCTCGCTTCTGTCGCGCGCCAGCCAACTGCCGATCAGCGGAAAGCGGCGTGGACTGGCATCGATATAAAGCAGCAGCTTTTCTACCGCTCGCGTCACGACGAGGCGCGACGCGAGAATCTGACTCTCCGCGGCAGCCGTCGATTTCACGTCGAAGAGCGACGACACGTCGCCCAGCATGCTCTTGGCCGCGGACGTATCGGGGCTCTCCTCGACCTGGATCATGATATCCGTCTGAAAGACGGGTTCGGCGATGAACGCGTACAGCAGCCCGAGCGTGAGACACGCACAGGCGACGATACCGATCAGCCAGCGGCTTTCGATGATGACATCCAGAATCGTGACGAGATCGAACTGCTCTTCTTCATCGACAGGACGTGAGGGAGGACGTGTCATTACGTTCATTCAATTGCGCCAAGGTAAGCAATGCGCCAATACACAGGAAGCGTGAAAGCCCTGCCGCAACTCAGGCGGTGAGCTTGATGCGCTCCGCCCATTCGTCGACACCGAGCGCAATCAGCTCCAGACAACGCTCGAAATCCGCGCGGGTGCCACGATAGGGATCGAAGATGTCGAGGCCCTGAAACTCGCCCAGCCGAAAGACCTTGCCGCGGGTCGAGCGATAGCGTTGCTCGATGGTTCGCTTCTGTTCGGTGTCCATCACGAGAATCATGTCCGCGCTGGAGCAATGCAGCGCGCCGAGCTGAATTGCCCGGTGCGCGTCGATATCGATGCCGCGCTCATGCATCAGCTCGCGAGCGAGCTGATCGGGCGGCATGCCGGAAAGCGCGCCCAGCCCGGCCGACAGAATCTGGTACTTCGGCAGGCGGGCACGCAGCAGACCCTCAGCCATCGGGCTGCGGCAGATGTTGCCGATACAAACGGTCAGGATCGAACGAATCATGCGTCAATTGCCTCGTGCAGTGCGCTGCAGGTAATAGGCCCCCGTCGTGCTGCCTACGAGCGGTGTGATGAAGCGGTCCCAGCGGATCACGCCGGGCGCGCCGACATAAACGACGTCGTCGGCGCGCAGCTGGAAGCCGCTCGCGAGCGACATCGCCGACGGCGACTTGCTGTCGAGGTGATAGACGACGGGCAGCGCGGCGTCGGCATCGCGGCGTATCACGTATATCTCGCTCGCATCGCCCGTCACCTGGCTGACTCCACCAGCATCTCCGAGCGCGTCGCTCAGCGACAGACGCCCGTCGGTGCGAAATGGCACGGGGGTCTGCTTGCCCACTTCTCCCATCACGATCACGCGATGCTCGGCGAGCAGCGGCACCCGGACCACGTCGCCATTCTTCACGACGATATCGTTGAGGCTCAGCCCCTTTGCACGCATCTCCGGCAGACTGATTGCATAGGTCGCCGAGCCGCGCGTCAGCTCGATGCGCGACGGGTCGCCCGTCGGGGCAATGCCGCTTGCCTGATTCAACAGTTCCGCCAGTGTGCTGGGAACGTCGGTGATCGGCTTGACACCGGGACTGCGGACCTCGCCGTCGACATAAACTTTCTGGCTGCGATAGCCGACCACCCTCACGCTGACCTGCGGATCGGGAATCACGGGGGCGAGCTTCTCGATCAATGCGCGCTGCAGTTGCTGCTCGCTCAGCCCCGCGGCGCGCAGCTGCTTCACATAGGGAAACTGCACGTAACCCCGGTCGTCCACCACAAAGCCCGGTATGGCCTGCGAGGCCATACCCGCGCTCCCGGCCATGGCGCTCCCCAGGTCGTAGGTGAGATTCGGCATCACCAGTTCGGGATGGTCCCAGACGATGATCGACAGGACGTCCTGTGGCCCGATCCGGTATGGCTGCGGTTTGCCGACGAGCGGTGCATAGCTGTTGTCCGTTTTGACCCGTTTGCGGCTGTCGAGCAGATCGCGCTGGATCAGCGCAACGGTGATCGGCGTCACGATCGGAAACGAGTTCGGATCTCCCGGGTCGACCGGCCGCGATGCATCGAAATTCATGCCGGGCGCGAACGCACAGCCGCCGAGCGCCAGCGCGAGAAAAAGGACAACAGCCACTTTGGATGAATCGATCATTTTCATAGTCAGCAGATTGAAGAGTACGGCCGTCACATACAGCCATCGCGAGTGGCCGGATTCCGGCAAGCGAACGCAAAGCGCGCTACTCGGGACCCGTCTGCGCTGCCGAAGGCGGCGCGAACCACAAGTTGCGCGGGTTGCTTTTGTCCGTGATGTCGTACAGCGTGAACTGACGCGCCAGCTTCGCGCCGCCGTCGCGCGTGAGCGGCGACCAGCGGATTGCCGCGACGCCTCCCGTCGAACGGGTGAACAGCGCATCGAACGGAATCGTCACGTAGATGCCCTTGTCGAAACTCCCTTCGCCGAACTGCGCGCTCGTCACATTGGTCTTCGTCGCATACGCGCCGATGGTCACGCCATTGCGGAACACGCGGCTGATATCGAGCGTCGCGCCGCGATCCTTCGCGAGGTACTGTCCGACACTCAGATCGACACGCACGCCGTTCCAGCCGGTGTCCCAATAGAGCGTCACATTGCCCGTCGTGACGGAGTAATCGCGCAACGAGAAGTCCTGCCTGAAGCCTCGCTGCCGCACGCGGTTCACGTCGACGCCGAGCGCGAGCGAACTGCCCCACGGGCGATAAAGCCACTCCGCGCCAACGCCCGCGAACATGCTTTCCAGGTATCCGCCATACACGCTGTAGTACTGGTCGCGGCCAATCGCGCCCACGTGCGTGAGCTGCAGCAGCGGCATCGTGAAGCGGGACGTCGTCAGATACTCGCGCAGATACGTGCGCACGCGCGGCAAATTGCTTGGGGCCGTGTAGGTGAACTTGTCGTAGTTGTCGACGACTCCGAGGTTGAAATCGCCCGCAAGCCACGTGTCGCGCCGTAGACGCGCTTCCGCATAGGCATTGGCCGATATCTGATAGAGCACGAACCCGTTCGGGCCGCCGAGTGTCTGCTGGTATGCAGGCCCCACGGAGACGTAGAAGCGCTTCTCCGACCCCTCGTAGACGTCGGCGCGGTGCATGTCTTCGTCCGGCACGACCGCGGGGGGCGACGTGTACACGGCCTGCTGTCTGTCGATGGGCGGCAATGCACGTGTGTGATTCGTCACCCACGTGTCGCGAATCACCGCGTAACCGGTGACGGGCAGACCGCGCGAACGCAGCGTGATACGGAACGCACGCACATCCGGCGGCGCATCCCGGTTCAACACGGTCACGATGCGATCGATCTTGTCTTCGAGATAGAACGCATCGACCTGATCGAACACGACGATGAGTTGCGCGCCGTCGCGATAGACGTTCTGCACCGTAAAGCCGGTTTGCTGCTCGAGGTTCCGCGCGGTCGCGCTCCAATCGTACACGTTGGCGGCTGGAGCCTGAGCCGGCGCAACAGACGACGATGCAGCCGAAGACGGCATGGCAACCGGCATCGGCGGCGGATCGCTAACCTTCGGCGTGCCGATGTTGCTCAGCTTGCCATGCAGGGTCACGCCGAGCATCGCGCGGTTGCCCCGCTCCAACGCGGCCGTGACATCGATGTTCGAGGTCACGCGATACACCGCGCCGATATTGAAGCTCGACCGCGTAGTGAACCGCTGGTGAAACGGTTCATTCTGGTAATTGTTGCCGTCGTACTCGAGCTTCAGGATGAGCGGCGCCCACGGCGTCTGATATTGGACACCGCCGAACAACGACATCGATCCGCGAAAATACCCGCGAGAGAAGGTTCCGGAGTTGGACACATTCACGTCCGACGCAGGCCGGTTCTTGAAGCTGTCGCTGAACACTGACAGCGGGTTCGGAATATTGCCGCGTGCGCCGAGATAGCCCCAGCCCACGCCGAGACTCCAGTCGAAATCGCCTGTGCGCTTGCTCGCAACGAAATACTCGCCGGAGAACAGACCCGTCCCGCCGACATCGCGCATGCCAAATGCGAGCGCCGGCCTGATGGCCGTTTCTTTCAGCAGGCGAACCTTGAAATCGATGCTCTTGTCCTTGTAGCTCTGCGTGCCGCTCAGCGCTGCAGGGCCGTATCGTTGCGAGCTGATGTCGGTATAGCGGAAGCCGAATTCGAGCCAGTCGAGCGGCTGCAGCATCACGTTGTACCGCGTATAAGGCGACGTGACCGAGACGCCTACCGACGCTTCGCCCGCTTCGTTCATACGCGCGGTAGGCGTTTGCAACAGGCCTGCCGTGCCCCAGTCGCTGGCCGTGACGGGCAGATCGCGCGCGTGGAACTGCGCAGCTTGCGGCACTGCCGCCCCGGGCGCAGGGTGCTCGGGCGCGACGCCGTGTCCCTCATCGTCCAGTCCGGAGGGGCCTTGCGTCGCGAAGAAAGCGGCGAGGCGGATCGAGAGCGACTCGGGCCAGCCAGAGTCGCGATTGGGCGCCCAGATCCACGCGCCGGGTGCGGGCGGATCTTGCGGCGTGCGATTCCACAGCGCAACGGCCGCCTTCTGCACCACGCCGTCCGGCTGCACGATCCACGCCCAATCGGGGGATACCTTGGAATCGCAGGCGCGGATGTAGTACAACGCCTCCGCTTGCGCGACGTACGGCACGGCGCAGAGCGAGCCGTCGCTGCGTAGCACGGTGACAGTCGATGGCCGCTCCGGAATGGCGACTGCGTCGCCTGAGTCCAGAATCGGATCGTCGCTCGGGTTGGCTTGCAGCCAGCGTGGATCGGCGCGCTTGAGCACGACGCGGCCCGTCGCCCGTCGCGATGCAACGAGTGCGGCGAGCCCTTCGCGCTCTGCCTGAGGCGGCACGTCCGGTCCTGACAGATAGCCGATCTGGTCGAGCAGCGTCTGCCTTGCACCCTGCTGCAAGGTACGCTCGCGCGCCGACTGCCACTGGATGCCCGTCACGTAGATATCACGCTCGCGCGCTTGCGGCGTGGCGAGCCTGTCGGCCAGCCAGTCGCCGAGCCGCACCGGTGTGCTGATGGTCACAGCGTGCGCTCCGAATGCGGGCACGCTCGTACACGATAGCAAGCAATAGAACGCATAGCTTCTTCCGCGCTCAAGCGCGTCCTTGACTCCGCTGGCCATAACGTCAAGCTTCGGCGGGCCAGCGCTGCCAGCTGATGCATAGCCCTGGGTCGAGACATTGTTCGCCGTACACGACGACAGCCTTGCCCGCTTTCTGCGCGACGGCGTAGCGCGCGTCGCGCAAGGCAATGCGCCCCTGCGAATGCTCGACGTACCAGCGCAACTGCGCGGCGCCCGGGCCCGCGTAGCGCGTGTCCGAAGGCATGCTGATCGGCTGCACCGTCACCTTGTCGAATTCATCGAAGTCGTAGCCCGGCATCACATCGCGCCGGCGCATATACGATGTCACGCCCGCAACGGCAAGCCAGTCCGGCGGCGACGCAAGCCGTACGTTCGTCCATTCGGTCGCCAGGCCCGTCACGCCGACAAGGCGGCCATTCTGAATGCGCAGCACTTCGCGTGCGCCGGAGTACCACACTTCGATGTCTCCCTGCGGATCGCGCTCGGTGTAGCCAAGCACGAGAAGCGCAGTGCGTCCTCGCGAGGAGACCTTCAGATATCGATGATCTTTCGCGAGGGCCGTGCCCTCGATTTGTGCTTCGCTGGTTTGACGAAGGAAGGCATAGCTGTCGGATATCGCGCGCATGGGCTGGGTACAGGCGCACAGCAAGATGATCGATGCGCAGGCCAGACTGCGGGCGAGCGGCACCGGATAACGCTGGGCGTAGGGGCGGAAGCGGGCACGACCCGCCAGTTCGAGAAAGCGCAAGGATCAGGGCGTCGTGCCAGTGGTGCCCGTCGTCCCCGTCGTTCCCGTCGAGGACGTGCCATTGCCGCCGCCGCTCGCGACAGCGGCAACAACGGCTGCTGTTGCGACGACGCCCGCCACGACGAGTGCAGTTCCGCTGATGCCACCCGCCGTCGCAGCGGACACAGCAGCGGCAGCACCCTCTTCGCCCTGCGCGTATGACAGTGAAGGCAACGCAAGCGCTGCTGCCGAAACCAGCATAAGAAGCGTTTTCATACACCACCTCATTGGACGGCGGCAAAAGCCGCTGCAAAAAGTTAAATACCGGCATCTTTGAATTCGCTTAAAGAGGCCGGGTAATTGCGATTGCAGGCGCAACGCTCTCGCAATGAGGCGAATAGTACATTTGCTGCAGTGCAATCGATGCCCGCGGCTAAAAATGGCAATGTTTTGACGGATAAAGGAAATGCCCTTGTCGCGCAAATACAGCCCGCACGTATGCACCTGGCAATTTCATTGACTTACGACGTCAATATCTTGCCGTTTTACGTCACTACGGGTTTCCCCGCTTTTTACCTGGATATGATGCGACGCAAAAGAGTTGAAGCGAATTCTACTGTCAGAACGAACAATCTTTCTCGCGAATTAAATTGAATGGGAAATGCGCGTCCGGAATTATTCAAATGTGCCGTTATCCTGTCCGCCGCGCCAGCAGCCTGACTGTTGCGGCTCGAAGCCTTGTCTGGATTGGCTGTAGGAGCGCTGGCGGCGAACCGGTTCATGCTTTTCGTGGCAGTCAGATCAAGTGTTTTCGTTAATTCAGAAATAGCAACCATTGGGGAAACGTTATGCAAGCAGCTCGTTTTCTGGAAAGCAATCCCATCGTTTACCGCCTTGGTTTCTTTTCTCGCGCACTCGACTCCTGCATCGTTCTTATTGGTGCTGCAATCGCATTTTCTATGCGTTTTGACATTTCAGATTCATGGACACAGCCAATTGTTGTGCTTGTTGCATTCAATACAGCGATGAGTGGCATTCTTTTTCCTGCACTCGGTATTTATAAAGCATCGGATCGCGATTCGTTATGGCATGTTGCAATGCGCATAATCGTAGGCTGGACAACGGTTTTCATCGTTGGTATTGCGTTTATGCTCGCGGTTCAACAGGCATTTTCCATTTCCCGGCTCTGGTGCGGGGCCTGGTTCGCCGTCACGCTCGCGCTGCTGATCACGGTGCGCTCGGCCAACCATCGCCTGTTGCACGTTGCGAAGTCGCGCTCGCGCGTGAAGATGAAGTCCGTCGCAATCGTTGGCGCAAACGCATTCAGCATGCAGCTGGTCGAGAAGCTGCAACGTACTCCGGCGGGTGGCTTCAAGTGCGTGTGCGTCTTCGACGATACCCCTGAGGCCGAGCGGTTTTCCTGCGGCGTACCCGTCATCACTTCGCTCGATTCCCTCGCAGTCGCGGTGCGCGACGGCGTGATCGACGAACTGTGGCTCGTGACCTTCCGCGAAGAAGCGCGCATCGAAGCGATCCTGCATGAGTTCAAGCACGAGTTCGTCAACATTCGCTTCATCCCGAACGTGCAGGGCCCGGCGCTTTTCAACCATGCCGTCGACGAAGTGCTCGGCGTGCCTGCCATCAATCTGCTGGCCTCCCCGCCTGCCGATCATCGGTTCGTGCCCAAAGAAGTATTCGACCGCTTCTTCGCCGCGCTGGTGCTCATCGGCATCCTGCCGCTGATGATCGCGATCGCGATCATGGTGAAGCTGTCATCGCCGGGGCCGGTGTTTTTCCGGCAATGGCGCAAGGGCATCAACGGCAACGAGTTTCAGATCTACAAGTTCCGGACCATGGTCGTGCACCACGAAGAGGCGGGCAAGCTCACCCAGGCGAGGCGTCACGACCCGCGCGTCACCCCCATCGGCGCGTTCTTGCGCCGCACGAGCCTCGACGAGCTGCCACAGTTCCTCAACGTGCTGCGGGGTGAGATGTCGGTTGTCGGGCCGCGCCCGCATGCGCTTCAGCACGACGAGCAATACAAGGATCTCGTGCATGGCTACATGTGCCGGTACCGCATCAAGCCGGGCATTACCGGCTGGGCACAGATCAACGGCTATCGCGGCGAGACGGATCACATCGACAAGATGCAGGGCCGCGTCGCCCTCGATCTCAACTACATCGAGAACTGGACGTTCGGCCTCGACCTGAAGATCGTGCTGATGACGATATTCCGTGGCTTCAGGGGACTGCATGCCTACTGACGCAACACGTGCCTCGCCGCTGCATCAAGTGTTCTTTTCTCTCTCACGCATGAGATTGCCATGACCGTCACGCACCGCGTCACCCGCAAGGGCCTGATCCTCGCCGGAGGAACCGGTTCGCGCCTGCATCCACTGACACGTTCAGTCAGCAAGCAGTTGATGCCTGTCTACGACAAACCGATGATCTATTATCCGCTCTCGACGCTGATGCTCGCCGGGATAAGAGACATCCTCATCATCACGACGCAGCAGGACAGCGCAGCGTTTTCCACGCTCCTCGGCGACGGTTCCAGCTGGGGACTGAATCTCTCATACGCGGTCCAGCCGCAGCCGGATGGCCTCGCACAGGCATTCCTCATCGGCGAGAAGTTTCTCGGCGACAGTCCGTCCGCACTGATCCTCGGCGACAACATCTTCTACGGGACCGGCCTCACCGCTTTGCTCGAGCGTGCCTGCGCGAGACAGGAAGGCGCGAGCATCTTCGGCTACTACGTGAGCGATCCGCAGCGGTACGGCGTGGTCACGCTCGACGACAACGGCAACGCGACCAGCCTCGAAGAGAAGCCGCGCGAGCCTCGCAGCAATTACGCCGTGACGGGCCTCTATTTTTACGACTGCGATGTCGTGCGGATGGCGCGCGAGATCCGGCCATCGGCTCGCGGCGAACTCGAAATCACCGACCTGAACCGCGCGTATCTCGCCCAGGGCCGGCTCAGCGTCGAGCTGATGGGTCGCGGCTACACGTGGCTGGATACGGGCACGCACGAATCGCTGCTCGACGCCGCCAACTTCGTCCATCTGATGCAGGCGCGTCAGGGTCTGCAGATCGCGTGTCCGGAAGAGATCGCCTGGCGACGCGGATGGATTGGCGGCGAGGACGTCGAGCGCCTCGCATCGCCGCTTCTGAAGAATGGCTATGGCCAGTATCTCATCAACCTGCTACAGCAGGAGGTCACGCTTTGAACATCGTCGAAACGGATCTTCCCGGCGTGCTGATCCTCGAGCCGAGCGTATTCGGCGACGAGCGTGGCTTCTTCGTCGAAACCTTCCGCGAAACATGGCTTGCGACTGCTGGCGTGGACGTGACGTTCGTACAGGACAACCAGTCGCGCTCACGGGGCGGCGTGCTGCGCGGCCTCCACTTCCAGCGGCGCAATCCGCAAGGCAAGCTCGTGCGCGTTGCCCGTGGCGCTGTATTCGACGTCGCCGTCGATGTCCGCGAGAGTTCGCCCACCTATGGCCGCTGGGTCGGCGTGACGCTCGACGAAGTGCGTCACCGCATGCTGTGGATTCCTCCCGGCTTCGCACATGGCTTTTGCGTGCTGTCCGAGGAAGCAGACTTTGCCTACAAATGCACGACGTTCTACGACCCGCAATCCGATGCGGGCGTGCGTTGGAACGACGCGGACATCGGCATCGAATGGCCGCTGCCCGCCGACGCGACGACCCTGTCCGGCAAGGACCGCGCGCTTCCGCTCCTGAAGGAACTCGAGCCGCTGAAGCTGGCTCCGTCGCTCGAGGTCACGATATGAAGCGCGAGACGATATGCGGCGTGCGCGCTCCGACAGGAGGCGCACCATGACGATTCTCGTACTCGGCGCAGGCGGCCAGGTAGGCCGCGAACTTGTGCTGCGCGCGGGCGACCGCCAGGTCGTCGGGCTCGACCGGCACTCGCTCGACATCACGGATCGCGATGCGGTGGTGGAAGCGTTGCGTGAGCACGATGTGCGCATCGTCATCAACGCGGCCGCCTATACCGCTGTCGATCGTGCAGAGAGCGATGCCGAAGCAGCCTTCGCCGTCAATCGCGATGCGGTCGCAGTGCTGTCCAGTGCACTCGCTCGCACACGCACGCCGCTGCTTCATCTGTCCACGGACTACGTGTTCGATGGCTCGCATTCGGAAGCATACGCACCGGACGATCCCGGCACACCCGCCGGCACCTATGGCAAGAGCAAATGGGCAGGCGAAGAAGCGATCCGTGCGCGGTTGCGAGAACACGTGATTCTGCGCGTTTCGTGGGTATTCGGCGCACACGGCAACAATTTCGTGAAGACCATGCTGCGTCTCGCGCGCGAGCGGAGCGAACTCAGCATCGTCGACGACCAGTTCGGCGCGCCGACCCATGCCGGCGCGATCGCCGAGGTGCTGCTCACGCTCGCTGACCGGCACCTTCGCGCAGGCCGCAACACCTCGATTCCCTGGGGCACCTATCACTACACGGGCTCGCCCGTCACGACATGGCACGGACTCGCCAGCGCGACGCTCGCTTATGCCGCAGCGTGCGGAATGATCGACGAAATGCCCGTGTTGCGGCCCATTGCGACAGAAGAGTACCCGCTGCCCGCGCCCCGACCGAAAAACTCCGCACTCGACATGGGTACGACGCGAGCGCTGCTCGGCTTCGACGCACGCCCATGGAAAGACGGCCTTATCGAAGTACTTGACCATTGGGCTGCCCATTGATGCGCTACACGCCTACAACCGTGCTCGTGACCGGCGGCGCCGGCTTCATCGGATCCAACTTCGTGCATCACATGCTGCGCTCTGAGCCTGCCGTGCGCATCGTCAATCTCGATCTGCTGACGTATGCGGGCACACTCGACAACCTGTCCGACCTGCCCGCACCGGATCGGCACGTCTTCGTGCATGGCGACATCTGCGATTCATCGCTCGTCACGCAACTCTTCGACGAGCATCGGATCGACACCGTCGTGCACTTCGCCGCGCAAAGCCACGTCGACCGCTCGATTATGCATCCCGGCGAATTCGTGCGCACGAACGTCAACGGCACCTTCACGCTGCTCGAAGCCGCACGGGCCGCGTGGCTCAGCTCCAAAGAACGCGACCCGCTGGAGGTTGCGCGCACGCGGCGCTTTCATCACATCTCGACCGACGAAGTGTTCGGCTCACTGAGCCCGAACGATACGCCATTTGCCGAGACCACGCCCTATGCGCCCAATTCGCCGTACTCCGCCAGCAAGGCGGCCTCAGACCATCTGGTGCGCGCGTATTTCCATACCTACGGTTTGCCCGTCGTCACGACTAACTGCTCGAACAACTACGGGCCGCGCCAGCACGGCGAGAAATTCATTCCGACGGTGATCCGCAATTGCCTCGAAGGCAAGCGCATACCTGTGTATGGCGACGGTCAGAACATTCGCGACTGGCTCTACGTCGAAGATCACTGCCGTGCGATTCACCGTGTGCTCACGCACGGACAGCTCGGCGAGACATACAACATCGGCGGCTGCAACGAGTGGCGCAACAACGATGTCGTCGCTCTGATCTGCCGCCTGTTCGACGAGCGGATTCCAGGCCGCGCGCCGCACGAACGGCTGGTCGAGTTCGTCAATGACCGCGCGGGCCATGACCGGCGCTACGCAATCGACAACGCAAAGATCACCGATGCGCTTGACTGGGGTCCCGCCGAGGACTTCGAGAGCGGCCTTGCAAAGACGATCGACTGGCAACTGGGATGGAAACAATGAGGATACTCATCACGGGAGGCGCAGGCTTTATCGGCAGCGCACTCGCTAACGCACTTGTTGCACGGGGCGATACCGTTACCGTGCTCGACAATCTTTCGCCGCAGATTCACGGTTCGAACCCGGGCGAATCTCCGCTGTTCCGGAGCCTGCCTCGTCAGGTGCGTTTCATCCAGGGCGATGTACGCAACACGAACGATTGGGACCGCGCGCTCGACGGCCAGGATGCTGTCGTTCATCTCGCAGCCGAGACGGGGACGGGACAATCGATGTATCAGGTCGACCGCTATGTGGAGACCAACATCCGCGGCACGTCGGTGCTGCTTGATCATCTGGCGCGGCCCGAAAACACCGTTCAGCGGGTAGTCGTCGCGTCGTCGCGATCGATATATGGGGAAGGCAAGTATCTCGGCCCCAAAGGGTACGTCTACCCCACAACGCGCAGTGCGCACGATATGCGCAATGGCCGCTTCGAGTGCCTCGATCCTCACACGGGCGAATCGCTCACTGTCGTTGCCACCGACGAGACGTCCAAGACCCATCCGAGTTCCGTCTACGGCATCACGAAGCTCGTGCAGGAGCAACTGGTGCTCATGGTATGCGCCGGCATGGGCATCGGCGCCGCGGCGCTGCGCTTCCAGAACGTCTATGGACCTGGGCAGTCGCTGCGCAATCCGTACACAGGTATTCTGTCGATCTTCTCGACCCTGCTGCTTCAGGGAAAAGACGTCAACATCTTCGAAGACGGACAGGAAACACGCGACTTCGTTTACATCGATGACGCGGTCGAGTCCATCATGCTCGCGCTAGATGCCGCGCACATCCAGCAGGCCGCTTACAACGTCGGTTCCGGCGTCGCGACCAGCGTGCTCGAAGTCGCCGCGACGTTAAAGCAGATCTACGGCGCCGCCGGCGAATTGAACATCACAGGGGATTTCCGGCTGGGCGATATTCGCCACAACTTCGCCGACGTGACGAAGATTCGCGACGAACTCGCCTTCCAGGCAAGCGTTTCGTTTCGCGAGGGTGCAGAGCGCTTCGGCGAATGGGTGCGATCGCAGACGATCGAAGACGCGGGCTACGAACGCTCCGTCTCCGAAATGCGCGCACGCGGTTTGATGAATTAGTCCCGTAACCTGAAAAGCGAGTCGAGCCGTGAGGTCTACGAAAATCGGCATCGTGACGGTTCTGTTCAAGTCGGACAGCGTCATCGATGGCTTCATCAAAAGCATGAATGCGCAAACGTTCCGCGAGTTCCATATTCTGTTCGTCGAGAACGACGTCGCCAACTTCCATTGCGAGCACGAGATCCGCAAGGGACTGACCGTACCTTTTACTTTCGTTCGTAATCGGGACAACGCGGGGGTTGCGGCGGGGAATAACCAGGGCATCGATTTCTTTCTCCGCGACCCATCCTACACGCACATCCTGTTTCTGAACAACGACATCGAAGTCAATCCGGACTTCCTGCAACGGCAGGTCGACGTGCTTGCGAATCACCCGGAAGTGGATGCGCTCGCGCCAAAGATGTTCTATTACAAGCCGGCCGAAAAGGTCTGGTATGCGGGTGGCAAGCTCAGCTATCTCAAGGGAGGCTGCCGGCATTTTGGACATAACAAACGGGACCGGCTGACACGCGACGCGCTTTATCGCGTGGATTACGCGCCAACCTGCTCGCTGATCGTCAAGAGCTGGCCGCTGCGAGATTCAGGCATCAGGATGTGGGAAGAACTATTCGTCTACTACGACGACACTGTTTTTTGCCATGAGCTGACTCAGGCCGGCATCCGGATTTACTTCACGCCGCGAATTCATCTCTGGCACAAGATCAGTTCGTCGACGGGCGGTGCGAAGTCGGAGTTCTCCCGCTACTTCATGACACGGAACTGGCTCTACTGGGGCATCCGTCGCCGTAACCTGGCGGTGCTCACGTCGGCGCTCGCATTGGGTGGATTCCATTTTCTCGTGCGCAACAAGGTCGAAATGCGCGCGATGCGCGACGCGCTGCAGATGACCCGGTCGTTGCCGCAGACTTAAACGCAGGGCGCGGGCGGCGTTCGCGCAGTCAACTGAAGAACTGGGGGAGAAATGGCGTATCGATATCACATGCGTGGAAGCAGCGTGATCAGGAAACTGACACTCGTGAAAAGCGAGTGGGAATATGAACGCATTCTCGAATCGATGCGGCAGGTGCAACGGCCGGTCGTGGTGTCGTTCCTGAATGCGCACGCTTTCAATCTGGCGTGGCAGGAGACCAATTATCGCAGGAGTCTGGTGGAGTCTGACGTGCTACTTCGCGATGGCGTGGGGGTTTCGATCCTCTTGTCGCTGCTCGGCGTCCATCCCGGCATCAACATGAACGGGACCGACCTGATTCCGAAGATGTTGGAACAGTCGTCGGGCCGCGTTGCGTTGCTGGGTACTCGAGATCCCTATCTATCGATTGCCGCTGACAAGCTCGCTTCTTCCGGCGTATCGATCGCACTCAAGCTCGACGGATTTCAGCCCGACCATTGTTACGTGAACGCCGTTCTTTCGGGCAAACCGGATGTCGTGATTCTTGCGATGGGGATGCCCAAGCAGGAGCGCATCGCGCTTGCACTGAAAGACACCGTGAACTGGCCGTGTTTGATCGTCAATGGCGGAGCAATTCTCGATTTCATCTCGGGCCGCGTCACCCGCGCACCCAATGTCGTTCAGTCGCTTCGTCTCGAATGGCTGTTCCGCCTGGCACAAGAACCGAGGCGGCTGTTTCGCCGCTATGTCATGGGCAACTCGGTTTTCCTGTTTCGCGCGCTAAGAATATCGCGTTCGTTCAGGCGCGTGCGGCGGGAACAACAAGCGCTCATTTGACATATCGATGACCGACGCGGCACGCCAGGCAAACATAATCGCATCCGGCAAAGACCAATGAGAAAGATCGTCACGCTTGTTTACTATCACTCAATGGCGCGCTTCTTCTGCGCGATTGAAGACGCGTGGAAGCAGTTCGAACCTGATGCACAGTTTTTGCATCTCGCCGTGTTTCCCGGCGCGTGGGCCTATTTCAAGCTGCACGGCCGGGAGGTCGTCGCGCTTTCCTGGCGCGCCCATGCCAGCTTGCGTGCGGATACCGAACTATCGAACGAAGAGCTGCAAGCGTTGATCCGCTTCCACGCGTTCGACCCGAACCTTGCAGACCGGCAGGAAAAGAAGCTCCAACGCCAGGGCCGCAAGATGATGGCGCTTTGCGAATCACTCGTCACGCAGTTCGATCCGGACGTCGCGATCGTGAGCGGCGATACGCGCTTGCCCGCCGAATCGCTGATGCGCGCATTGAAGCGTACGAAAGCCGCGACGTGGTACTTCGAACAGGGACCGTATCGCACGACTGTTCTCGATCGACAAGGTGTCAATGCGAACTGTTCGTTTCGGCACGAACTCGCTTGCCTGCAAGCATCGGGAACGCCGTTCAACCCGGTCACCAATGCGACGCGATGGACTAACAAGCTGTACACCTTGCTCGACCGTCTCGCTCTCGCCCAGGGGGCTATCACCGGTTTGGTGCCCCCTGATCTGTTGCCATACCGGCTTCGCAAGTGTTCGCGCGCGCACTATGCGGCTCTCGGTTCGAGAACGCCCGATAACATGGACGCTCGCAAAACGGTCCTCGTGGCCATGCAGGTGCCCGAAGACGCGAACAATATCTATCACAACCCACTACGTCTCGACGACGTGGGGTTGCTGCAAATTGTTCTTGCAAGCGCCGATCCATCGTGGATGATCGTCGTCCGCGAGCATCCGCTGTACCGCCGCAAGTACTCGCCCGCTTTCTACAACCTTGTTGAGGCATCCGGCAACGTGATCTTGAGCACTGCGCCGCTTTCGCAGGACCTCGAACGGTGTCGCACCACGGTTACCGTTAATTCGATGACGGGGCTCGATGCGTTTGCGAGAGAACATCGCGTCATCGTGCTCGGAGAATCGTTTTACGATCATATTCCGGGCATCCTGACCGCCAGGTCTCAAGTCGAATTGCATGCGTTGCTCGTCGCACAGAATGAGACGAGCCACCCAAAGAAGTCGGAACTGCTCGGGCCGCTCATTGAGAAGTATTTCGTCAAGGGGCACTTTACGGACATCGACCTGTCGTTCACGCGGTCGATTGTGCAGCGGGTTCTTGCTTCACTGCCGGCGGCGGCATGACGTTGGCGCGCATCGCACACATCGCCGTCTCCGTCCAGCGCAATCCCACGGTCCGGCGCATAGCGTCGAGCTTCGCGTCGCGGGTTCTTGGCGCCGTCGCGAATCTTGCATTTGTGGTCTATCTCGGCAGATATCTCGGGGCCGCACAGACCGGCCTTTACATGATCGGCCTGGGCGCGGCCACGCTGCTTTCGACGATTGGACGTCTCGGTTTGGAACAGATCGTCATTCGCGAGGGGGGGCCACTCGTGCGCGACGGCCAATGGCGCGCGCTTCGTAGTATCTACCGTCGCACGCAGAGGATGTCCCTGTGTGCCAGCATCGCGATTGCCGCTCTGCTGCTGCTGGTCAACGACCCTCTTGCGCATGACGTTTTCCACCAGGAATCCCTTCGCGATGTCATGCCGTGGTTTGCAGCCTCGATCATTCCACTCGCTTTTGCGCTGCTGCATGTGCCCTTCC
This sequence comes from Paraburkholderia steynii, assembly GCF_900100565.1. Classification (NCBI taxonomy): domain Bacteria; kingdom Pseudomonadati; phylum Pseudomonadota; class Betaproteobacteria; order Burkholderiales; family Burkholderiaceae; genus Paraburkholderia; species Paraburkholderia steynii. The sequence goes on from NZ_FNDI01000027.1 coordinate 130,254, forward strand.
TGCAGATCATTCATCGTCCGGAAGCCAGTATCGCCATACTCAGCCTGTGGATTCCCCTCATTTCCTTGCCACTGATGCTTCTGGTCCATCCTCAAACGGGAGTTCAAGGCGCACAGATCTATCTTGCAGCCAGTGTGTTCAATGCGGCGCTTGCCTACGCGCAATGGCGCCGCTTCATCGCTCACAAGACCCGGGACATCGCAGAACGCGCTGTTCCACATCCACCTTTGCTGAGCGCTGCTGCGCCGCTCCTGATCGGCAACGTCGGTCAGATGGCCTTGCTCTGGGTCGCAGTCTTTGCGGTAGGCATGTCGGCTTCGCCGGGTGCAGTCGGTGCGTACTCGATTGCGCAACGGGTCGCACTGACGTTGTCCGGCTTTCTCGTGCCGCCAATCGACGCCCTCGTAGGCCCGCGTATCGCAGTTATGCGAGGCGTCAAGACGCGCGATGAAATAGAGGAGATGGTTCAGCGCATCTCGTCGCTCCTGTTCGTCGTTGCTGCTGGCGCATTCATTCTGATCCTGTTGTTCGGCCCCGAGATCCTGAAGCTCTTCGGTGGTGAATTTGGGGAAGGCTATGGTGCGCTGGTGTTTCTGACGTTCGGTCAACTGGTGATAGTTGCGAGCGGCTCGGTCAGGCCCCTGCTCGTCGTACATGGCCGGGAAAAGACCATCCGCAACGCGATGTCCGGGGCGGCCGCGTGCTGCATCGTCCTGTGTGCGGTCCTCCTTCCCCTCATCGGACCTGTTGGTGCGGCGATCGCCACGTCGCTTTCGCTCGCGGGCGAGAAGATCGTGGAAGGCGTCGCTGCACGCCGCAGACTCGGCATATCGGTCTTTCCCTCGGTCGGATTCTATGCGCTGCATCTCAAGAACTGGCTCGCCCGCAACGATGGACAACGATCATGAGGCCGACCATGGATCTCGGCCTCTGGTTCAAGATTCGCAATCGCATCCGCACCTGCCTGCAAGCGACGCTGTTTCCCCTATTCTTTGCCAACTTCGGGCGAGGCGCGCGAATCCTCCGTCCGTTAAGGATCAGCGGATCCCAGAACATGTCGATCGGTTCAGGCGTTTTCATCAACAACGGCGCCTGGCTCGAGACCATTCGATGCTTTAACCGTGAGCCGGCACTCGATATCCAGTCAGGCGTCTATGTCGGCAATCACTGTCACATCATTGCAACACAATCGATCGTCATCGAAGCTGACGTACTGATTGCTGATCGCGTATACATTGCCGACTATGCTCACGGCTATCAGGACACGCAAACGCCGATCAAGCATCAACCATTGACGCCACGCGCCCCCGTCCGCATTGGGGCGGGTGCCTGGATCGGTGAAAACGTCGCATTGATCGGTTGCAAGATTGGACGCAACAGTGTCGTAGGTGCCAACTCGGTTGTGACATCGGACATTCCGGATTGGTGCATAGCCGTGGGTTCCCCCGCGAGGATCATACGACGCTGGAGCCCGAACGCGAAGGACTGGGTGCGCGTAAGGGACTCATCGCCCGCTGTGCAGACTGATTGCTAACCCGCTCTAAAAGCAGCTACCAATGAAAATCCATTTTGGACGCCGCGGCGCCAATGCCTTGCTTTTGACTGCGATATTGCTGGCTAGCGGCGGCTGGATAGTCGTCGTGCGTGTCGGCAACGCACCTCTTATTGCCGCGATATCGATCATCCTTCTTTGCGGGTTTCTCGGTTCCACTCGATTTCCGCGCTCGATCAGCGGCATGTTTGTGCTTTTGCTGGGTTTCGTCTTTATTTCCAGCTACGCGCAGGATCTTTCAGTCGACGATAAGGAGTTTTTTGTCATTCTCAAAGCTCTGATCGCGATGATCGCCTGCATTCATTTCAAGCGCTCTCGCCTCGACTTCAGGGAACTGTTCGTCGATGTGATGTACTACACCGCTCTAATAACGCTGGTCCTCTATCCGCTTGCGTACGTTGCACCCGGTATCGCGCGGCACATCGACGGTGAATACAGCACGGTGTTCGGCCTGCTCTACGTTCGCGCGACGGATCTCGAACGCTTCACGCACTATCGGAATCAGGGCTTCTTCTGGGAGGCTGGCGTGTATGGCGTCATGCTGACGCTCGCTTATATTTACAACGCGTTGATGTTTCGTAGGCGGCGCGGAATTGTGTTCCTGCTCGCTGCAATAACGACGCAATCGATGGGTGCCCTCTCTATTCTTCTACCACTGGCGGGCTATCTCTACATCTATTCGCGGCAGCCGAAAGTCGCGAAACTCCTTTCCACCATCGTTGTCGTGTTCGTGGTTGCTGCCATTTCTCTTCCCAGCTTTATCGGGGACGCATTCACCGTGCTGTTCGGACGCAATGTCAACGACGACGCGAGCATCCTCGTGCGCATCAACGATCTGACATTGGGTTTACGCGCCGCGTCGGACAGCCTGTGGCTCGGCAGGCCGAGTGGAGACATGGACGCGTACAACGCGCTCGCTCTCGACGAATTCGGATATGTGAAGATAGAGGACAGCGGGATCTCGAATTCGCTGACATGGCTGGTGTACAAATACGGCATACCCGTTGCGTTAATTTACTGCGCCGTTTTGTGGCAGCGTGTCAGGCGCGACTTTGGAAGTGTAGCGCCGATCGTCTTCGGCGCATGGTGTGGATTGCTAATGATAGAGCCACTCGGTGTGTCCATCTTTATGTTCATGCTGCTGGCGTACAGGGATCGTCCCACGCCGATCGACGTCTCATTCACGAACGAACCGATTGTCGTCGAACGTGAAGCCGACATGTCTTTGGCATCGTCCTCCGTGTAAGAAGTTGTGTATGGATATCTCAGGAATATTGTCGCCGACAGACAAGACATTTTCGCAAGGCGACATGAAAGCGCGGCCGAATGAAGAAGTACGTAATATCGATTCTGGTCACTCGCGGGAGGCCCTCTGAACTAGCTCGTCGAGTATTTGGTGCCCGCCGTGCTCCCCTCGGGCCGGCGGGTTTTTTTCGTACGACGTATCTCAAACGAAACTGCCGTTTGTCAGTAATCGGAATTGTTCTTGCCAATACCGCGGGCATTTGTGATTAGCCTGATTGTGGCCAACGAGCGGATGGTTCACCAATCATGTGCTCACATCTCGTGGTGTCTAGAAGGTCATCCGTCAACGGAGCTTGACTCATATGTTGAAAGTAACAAAGGCCGTATTTCCGGTTGCCGGTCTCGGCACCCGATTCCTGCCTGCGACCAAGGCAAGCCCCAAAGAGATGCTGCCCATCGTAGACAAGCCCTTGATCCAGTACGCTGTCGAAGAGGCCATCGATTCAGGCATTACGGAAATGATTTTTGTCACTGGCCGGAGCAAGCGGGCTATCGAAGATCACTTTGACAAGTCGTACGAGATAGAAGCCGAACTCGAGGCACGCGGTAAGGAGAAGCTGCTCTCGCTTGTTAGAAGTATCAAGCCCCGTCACATAGATTGCTTTTACGTCCGACAGGCGGAGGCGCTCGGCCTCGGCCACGCCGTGTTATGTGCGGAGAAGCTAGTTGGCGATAGTCCCTTCGTGGTGATGTTAGCCGACGATCTCCTGCACGGCGAACCACCTGTTTTGCGACAGATGATTCGCGTATTCGACCACTACCACACCTCGGTAATTGGAGTCGAAGAGATCGATCGCGAGATGTCTGGTTCGTACGGCGTAATTGACGGAAAACAATGGGAAGACAATATTTTTAAATTGTCCGGAATTGTGGAAAAGCCCATTCCTGCCGTTGCTCCGTCGAACTATGGTGTGGTTGGTCGCTATATTCTGAAACCAAGAATCTTCGATCATTTGCACGCATTGAAGCCAGGCACAGGCGGAGAACTCCAGCTCACAGACGCATTGCAGAGTTTGCTTAATGATGAGCAGGTTCTAGCGTATAAGTACGACGGAAAGCGCTTTGATTGTGGTAGCAAGCTAGGATACTTGAAAGCAACAGTGGAATTCGCGTTACGTCACCCCGAGGTTGCGGGAGAGTTCGACCAGTATTTAAGGTCCCGAGTCAGTACGCTAGGAAATTCATTCACAGATCGCATTGATTCTTAAGATTAAGGTTTGTTTCGATGCCTAAATTCAATTGATTATTTCCGACAAAACCTTGGCGGTGAATGTCGACTAGATCTGGTGACACCTTTAGTTACGTTAGACTCATAGATGGTCGTAGAAGGACCTTCTCTCATTGGCATGTCTCTGTCCTTCGAGGCACTGACCTGCGTGACCCCCCGTCCATCGCAGGTTTGACTTCGGCCCTTCATGACACGTCATGAAGGGCCTTTTTTTTGCATGTGCTCGATCGATGAAAACGCCTGATACCGATCTGTAGGCCAACGGATTGCGACCACTGCGTCACACTCGAAGGAACGAGGCAATCGGTTTGAATTCTCGTTCGCTCTTTACAATGACGACATATCCAGATACCTAAGCGGGGCCTCTGATTGGAAACCTCACTGTGGAATACAATAAGCAATGTCGGTGATGCCGCGTTGACCTTACCTCTCGCGATGGCGTGCGCGGTCTGGCTTCGGCTCTCCGATCCTAAGTTGGCCCGTAGGTGGGCGTTCCTTCTCAGCATCGGAGCGGCGCTAGTGGGAGCAACGAAGATTCTATATGCGGGCTGTGGCATCAGCATCTCTGCCATCGGTTTCCGGGTTATTAGCGGACACACGATGCTTGCCACCTCAGTCTGGACGGTCGTTCTTGCTCTTCTATTCCAGGCCGCGGGCGCGTGTATATGGAAGGCGTCTGGAGTTGGACTTGTCATCGGCGCGCTAACGGCGATGGCGCGAGTACTCGATCACGCCCATGCGGTGTCGGAAGTCCTCGCCGGCTGGACCGTGGGAGCAACGGTGGGGATACTTTTCATTGGAACACTCGGACGGGGCCGGACAAAACTATTTCGACCACTCGCCGCTGCTGGGATCTTGTTTCTGATTACGTCTTTGGCGTATGGACATCATGCACCGATTCAACGGCTGATTGATGAACACTCGCACTATTTGTGTGCCCGCACAGCATGAAATCAAATACATCCGCTTCGGCGGTGTACAACACGGCTCTTCCCCGATCAATCGCCGAAGCTCTCGTTCCGTGACAGATAACGACAAGGTTTTTTCCCACATCGGAATTTCGTCTATGTGATCGTCCATCCAGTCGGAAACCGACGAGACCAACATCGCTGTGGAGGTTGTTCGCATGACGAAATTCAAACTGGATGCCGCTAGCGGGAAAGAGCCGATTGGCCTCGAACCGCTGAAATCGCCCCATGGTGGCCCGATCATCGCTAGCGAACACGACACCGACTACCTCTGCTTCCACTGCGATTTTGTATTGCTCAAGAGCGTCAGAAAGGGGGCGATGCGCGGCCTTCTACTCAAATGTCCGCGGTGTAACCACCTAAGTATAAGTAGGTAGACGGTGCGGCTCGCCGTCGACGTCTAGCGTTCCCATCGACGAGAATGGGATGTTCGTTAAGGGGGTAATGGTTCATGCAAACCAACCGCTTGGCCGGAACTTCCGTACTTGGCTTCTCGTCAGTTGCCGTCGTCCACAATGATCGACACAAATGAGTTTGGCAGGTGTCTTTGGTCAATCCGTCTACCTGACTCGTTGAATGATTGTCGGTAGCAATAGATCGAATGGTATGGCTACGCGTGCACGCCAGTCTCATCGCTCACGTAACGGACCGGCAGAGTCGTGACGAATATCGTCCGCACTTTGTCGCTTGCTGACATGCGTGATTGCCTAAACTCCGTGCCAGGCACCTCGTGGCTTAAGAAATCGGACGGCATTTACCGTGGATATATGAGCACCGCTTTAGCAATCGTTTCGAAGCTTTGCTTCGCGTGGGTCATCAGCTATCTGGTTTTCAGTTTTCGTACCGCCAGATGGGTGAGCGCGCGACATGGGGGCAGATATTTTCATCTCGAGTTCCAACCGCATCGGGCACGGGGACGAACGGAGACGAAGAAGGCAGCACTGCTCAAGCGGATGCTCTGGAGCGCTATCCTTGCGATACTGCTGGGACTCGGAGCAATGGTCGCATCGGCACTACTGCCGTAGGCCGTTGACTTGTCGAAACGGCGCTGTCAACTCGGCTAAGAGGCAATGTGTCTAGCCTTTACGAGCCGACATCGATTCTTTGGCAGCCGCCGCTGACGAAAAATCGATTTATCCTAACGCACTCCCGCCTCGCCTCGCACGTTGCATTGAGGTCACCCCTTCCCTACCGGCGTGGTTTCGGTGGTGGAGTGCCATCCTGACTGGCGCGATTCCCCAGCGCCCGCCGGTAGTGGTCGTTATCCAGCACAAGGAGATCAATCCGTTCGCGCAGCTGCCGGTTTTGCGTGCGCAGCGCGTCGGCTTCGGCTGAAGCCTGCAGCCGCGCGGCATCGTTCTGCGCCTTGAGGAATTTTTCGGTGCGGGCCAGCTGGCCGGCCGCGCGGGCGAGTAACTCCACATCCCGGCCCGACGCCGCGATGGTCTCGCGCAGATCCGCGAGCATCGCATTGACGTGCTCGCCGGCGAGATCACGCGCGGCCTGCGCGGCACCAAGCTCCCTGTGCAGTTCGCGCATTTCCTTCTCGAGTTGACGGAGGCGCGCGTGCGCGTCTTCGAGTGCCGCCGTCGCCAACTGTAGCTGGCGCGCCTCTGCGCGGCCATCCTCAGGAGGTGATGCCTGCTGGGCGGGCAGCGCATGAACCGGGGCGATACCTTCACGAAGCAGTTCGCGCACCAGCGGTGCGAGCGCGCCGCGTAGCGCCTCGGCGTCGACAGCTACGGGATGTGCATCGCCCTTCCCTACGCGGTCCGGTACCGGGGCCAGCGGTACCCCGACGGCACCGGGAATCAACGCGCCGTGCGCTGAGACCGGCACCCGCGCTCTCACTTCGGCTGCCGCCTCGACCGCGCCGCGCTCAAGCGCCTGCGCCCGCAGCACGGCCGCCTGGATGGTTGGGGTGCTCGGCCGCCGGGCAACTCCCGTCTGCGGCGCGACATCGCGCAGGAGGCGTCCGTAGGTCATCGCGCCATAGACGCGGCCCGTGATCGCGCGCACCGCCGCGACCAGCCCGTCCAGAAAACGCACGTTGTCCAGAGGGAAATCCCGATCAAGCGCGACGAGCGCGCCCATGATCGCGCGTAGCTGCGCGTCGTTCCATTCGATGCGAGGGCGTCCCATGTGCGCGTTCAGAACAGCGACGTCTGGCGCGGATCGCGCGCGGGCGCCCGCGACGCGGCGGCCACCTTGCGCTGGCGCGCGGTCGCGCGGCGCGTCGCGGCGCGCCGCAGATGCGCGACCAGCGACACGATCTGCGTGCCGACCGTGAGCGTGAGCGCGAAGAGTCCAATTTCGCCGGGCGCGCTCGGGCGGCAGGCACGCATTGACGGGCGTAGCGCCAGGCGCCGCGCGCGGGCCACGAGTTGCCCCCGGCTCATTCCGGGCCAGCAGTCGGCGACGAACTGCCGGACGATCGCGGGTAGCGACTCGGGGGCGGTGTCGCCGGGCAGCGCCAGCGCAACGAGTTCGAATGCATTGGCCATCGTGAATCGGACTTCCCTTCTGTGACGCCGTGTTGGGCTCGGGCGGGACGGATTGAAGCAAACCACGCGGCGTACAGCCTAGGCTCCGTCGCCCGGTTTGCCTAGATTGTGCCATATCTGGAGGTATAAATACCTGAGTATCTATACCTTATAAACCATCTATTTCAACAACTTTCATTCTTAAATCGGTGCATCGCAGCCTTTCCCGATCCGGTGCATTCCGAGCAGGATTGGGGCAGACAGGTTTGCTACTTAAGACGCACCCAATCCGCAGGTTGCAATCGGCAAAAGGTGAGCTAGAATCAGGTGCATTGTTCACCATCGGATCGCTCACCATGCAAATGGAAAGCTGGGTCGGAGCAATCGAGCGCGAATGGCATCAGTTGCGCCGCGCCGACCCTACATTGGATGTCGAAAAGTTCTCCCGCCACGTCATTGCGGCAAACAAGACTGGATTCCTGTCACCGGAGTCCCTCGCCGCAATCGCAAACGCCCTTCTCACCAGCACGTTAAGCCATGCGCCCTATCTGGGCCGCTGGTTACTGGAGCGCATTGGCGCGAACCGCCATCCGGCCTGGCGAACGGCAATGGCCATATCACTCGTCACACCAACAGGAGGAGACGCGGACTTTGAGAAAGGTAACGCGATTCTTGAAGACGTGATGAAGGATGAAACCGCAGAGGATCGTCTGCGTGGCTTCGCTGCCGCCGCACTCGCCGACAGCGCACGGCTTGGGCGGGGCATGCAGGCGGATGTGAGCCGTGCGCGCTCGCTCTACGAGCAGGCCATTGAGCTGGGACACAAAGCCTCAGCACACAATCTCGGACTTTTCTGGGAGGGCGTGTGGGGTGCAGAAGACAGGAGCGTTGCCCCGGACCGCACAAAGGCGATCCAGAGCTATCGACGCGGCGGAGATGACAAACGTTGCCAACGCCGTCTGGAAGCGTTGCGTTGAGGCACTACCGACTGCGAGTCGGGCGGGTGGAAGGTTCTGAGAGGCACCCGACGGACTTCTCTCATCAATGGACAAAGGCAAGGTGACGGAGAAGAGACTCTCCGTCCTCCGTCCTCCGTGTTGCGGGGGCGTACTGCCCCGCCCGCAAGTCACTCCAGTGCGACAAGCTGCTGTTCAAGCAGCGTACCAAGTTCTCCCCGATCGGCAATGTGATCGGCGGAATCACTGACCAGCATCAATGTTGCAAATTCGTGGGCGCTCAGCACGGGATGCTCCTGATGCAAAGAGAGAAACGCTGATCGTCAGGTCTTCCGGTGACCGGGGCGTTCGGTCACAACCCACAACGGTGGATTTAATACCGGGGGGAAAAGCTTAACGTCGAAAAGTAACAGCATGAGGACGGCCGTTTTTGCGCTGGACGCCCGGCGCAGACGCATAGGTAGCGACTGACGCATCCGATGACACCCTCGCCTCCTCTATAATCAGGATATTCAGAATATCAATATCGCATGGAGCCCTACTTTATGAGTCAAGCCCGCGGGCGATATGCGGGATCCCGGGACAACGGCCAAAGCCGTCCTCGCCACGAAAAAAAATCTCCGCCCAACCGGCAGGGACAACCGTATGTGAAGGCGCCTCCCCGCGACTCCGCCCAGACTGCCTCCATTTTCAAAACACGATCTTTTCAGTTTCTGGTCGATGCGGTAGGCGCAGAGAATATCGCGATAGCACTTGAATCGAACATGACGCGCGTGGGCGAACTGATGAAGGGCGAGAGGTTCACGCCCGAGACCGCCTTTCACATGGAAACCACGCTTGGCTTGCCGCATGGCTTTTTTGACCAGCCCAATCCTGCGCTCGCGGCCGAGATCATTGCACGCCTGAAGTCACCGCTCGACTTCGTTCAAACGGACGACGGACCCGACGTAGAGGCGGAAGCACTTAAGCCGGCTTCTGCCCTGAACGTCGATCAGCAACCATTTCCTAAAGATAGTTTGTCCCAGGAAGCGCAAATGCCAAAGAAAGTAGCGGGCGGGTCGCCCAGAGCCGTCAAGAACAGTCGAAGCGGAACGGCCGAACAGCCTAAACCTCATGTACCGCTCAAAGCTTCGCCTTCGAAAGACAAGGCGTCTCCTAAAACGCCCCAACAGCAACCGCTGGCATTGAGCGACAGCGCCGAGGTAGAAAACATCCGACGCGCTAACCTCCACGTTCTCACGAGTCGCAATGGATCGAAAGTAAGACTTGGCGTGGTCATGGAGATGAGTGGATTCAACATAGCCGATCGGCTACATGGCAAGAAGCGCATGGACAGTATCGAAGCAAACCGGTTCACGGAGCGACTGGGTTTGCCACCTGGCTGGCTGGACACGCCGCGCTCCGACGCGGAGATTCCAGAGTCGGTGTCGCGTATGCTTACGCCTGCTTCGCGCGGTCGCGTATCCGCCCAACAACACGAGCCGCTTGCGATCGCAACAGACGATGGCGCGCCAGTGAAGAAGCTCGCCAAAGCGAAGGCGAACATGACGCGTTCACGTGCGGGCGACCTGGGCGAATCGGAAAGCCCCCCGCCTGTTTCGGCGGATGCCGCAGGAGAACAAGAGACGATCGACATCGGCCCTCAAGTTCATGTGAATGATTTCGCCGACAACCTTGCCGGCCGTCCACTGGAAGAAAGTAACGGCGAGGCACCGGCAGCCACACCGACAGCCCTTGAGTCGCTCCCCGCCCCCGTACCGCAGCGAAACCCGGTAGCACTCCCCTTCGCTTCCGTGACCAGCCTGGACAATCTTCACGGTATCGAACCGGTAGCGGAAGCATTGATCAAGACGCTGGCAGGTAAAGCACGCACGGGTCGGTTGAACGAATTGAAGGCGCTGGAACTTTTGCAGCAGGCGGTCCTGCTGTGAGTCGGTGGTAGCGTGCCAGACCCCCTCGGGCGACGACACATCAAGCGCACCGAGGTGGCTTGGACCCGGTGCGCGAATAATCGCCGCGTTTCGGGTCGACAGTCGACGACGGGATCACGTTGCCGACCGATTCCGCCGCGTGCCTCGGGCACCACCACTTCCACTGTTTATCTGACATTGTCTTTTCCGCCCGCGACGGGTTTTATGTCAAATTATTGGCGACTTATGTGAAATGATCGCGAGTTCGTATTTCCAGGCCGCTCCATCTTGACTCGGATGAAGCGAACTGAATATTACGTCAGGCGGAAGATCGTCGCTATTCTCTCAGAACGTTACGAAAACTGGCGTGACGCAGAATGCAACCTAAAAGACAGGTTGAGGATCGTTCTCGATGTTTTTCCGTTGCCGACTTTTAGCCCGGCGGCATCGTTTGTCGAGATGACGCAGATAGTCTACGAGTTCTAAATGCTGATCGTCAACGATCGACCCGGACAACAAAACGGAAGCTCTTCGTTCTTACGGAGCCCTCCGATCGTGATATTGGCAGAACCAATGACCCGGTGAAAGCGTTGTCCTGTCTCCACGTAACAGATCTTGGCATGAAGGTAGAACTGCCGCTCAACGATGATGTGTTCGATCCCCAGCTTTTGCAAAGCCAATATCGCGCCCTCCTCAGTCTCGTCTTCTGTTTTTCTTGGTGGCTTGTTGGAGTAGACAGTCACGTTCACATTTCGTGCAACTGCTGCCTCGAGTTCTGGTAGAAGCAATTGGACACCGGCGGTCTTGAGCCACCCCGAACAAATGACGATTCGATTGGCTTCGCCAAGCAACGTGCGAAGTACCTCAAGATGATTGCGCTTTCTCGTGTGGTGAAGATTGGAAATTAAAGTGACCATCTGGTAAATGAGTAATTTGGGCAACTATACCGGTAGCGCGCCGCGAGGTGCACGATGACTTGCGCGTCTCGACCAACGTGTTAGGTCTCATACAACCTACTCCGGACCCATTTCTCCACGAATTTGCCATCCTTAGCGTCCAAGCGGTACTTGTCACTGTGGACCCAGTCAATGGCTCCGCCAGTAAAAGAACTGGTCGTCACAATGATGCCTTTAGTGGCACGATCCCTCTCAACAACGGCTGAGAGTTCTCGCAAGTGATTCAGGGTAACCTTTTTACCGGGGCCGTACTTTTTTGCTTGCCAAATCGCCCTGAGCGTTCCGAGGACATCGTCATGTTTCTCGGACAAGACGTCAATCCCCCCGTCCTTTGTACCGCGCATAACGGTGACAGTCCAGCCCTGTGACTCCAGAATTTCGCCAATGAGCTTCTCGAACTCGCGCCATCCCATCTCCGAAAGAAGTCGGCCCTGGCGCAACAGCTTTTCAGCCAGCAATAGGTGATTGGGAGCATGCGAGAAAAGCGATAGATCAAGAGCCGTTTGGGAAGTCCAGATCCGTCGCTCCGGCTCCGGCACGTCATATTGGGCCAGTACGTGGTAGGAGACGAGATCAGCCGCTTCCCACTCCTTCGTGCTTGCCCAAGCTGCAACGTTCTCGCGGAATTCAGCAAGCCACTCTTCCGTTGCATGGGCTGTGCTCAAACTGAACCCCAGCAACCCGGGATTCGTCAACTGGGATACCGTCTCTAAATCCAGTATCGGGTTCGACAGAAGGAAATCATCAATCTCATCGTCGTTAGGATCGCCAGACGGCCTGACATAGGTCTCATTCGAATACTCTCGAGACCCACGGTGCATTTCTATGGATCCCGCAATGAGCTCACCCACCAAGTCACGCAGCCCTTGAGCAGTAACGGTCGGCATCGTGAGGCCTAGCGTAATGTATCCCGCAGAACCTGCGGGGCAAGCTGGACGATGCGGGATATCTCTGACACTGACTCCTCCTAGAAGTGTAAGCGCGCGATTTAGCACACCGAGGTTGGAAACGTGCGCGAAGGTAGATGTGTCGGGCAGGTCAAGCTCGAGGAGCGACGGTGAGCCTTGCGAAGTTGAACGGCAAGAGATCTGTCACTTCGGCGTCCGATGCACGCTTCGGTAATTCGGTCAGTACGTGCACGAGATAGGCGTAGGGTTCGACGTTGCAGGCCCTGCAGGTCAGCATAAGGCTGTAGATCATGGCGCTCGCCTTCGCACCGGCAACCGTGTCACTGAACAGCCACGAAGCCCTGCCTGTACAGAATGGGCGGATGTCGCGTTCGATG